>CAILUD010000132.1 GCA_903837285.1 uncultured Bacteroidota bacterium
CATTGTCCGCATGATTCGTGATGATAAAAACGTGAATAATTCATTAAACTATGAACCATACATGTTGTTTCATCCATCACAATAAATCCACCGGAACCCATCATAGTTCCTGTTTCAAATCCTCCATCTGCAAGAGATTCGTATGAAAGTAACAGTGGTTCACCTTTGGCAGTTTTTAAAATTAATTCAGTTGGAAGAATAGGAACCGAACTGCCTCCAGCAATTACAGCTTTTAATTTTTTCCCGTTTTTAATTCCACCTAAATATTTTTCAGAATAAATAAATTCCTCAACAGGTAATCCCATTTCAATTTCATAAACACCGGGTTTATTTATATGCCCGCATGCTGAAATTAATTTTGTTCCAGTGCTTTTTCCAATACCCACATTTGCATATTCACAACCACCGTGATTGATAATCCAAGGAACAGCAGCAATAGTTTCCACGTTGTTAACAACAGTTGGATTTTGATATAAACCCTTAATTGCAGGAAATGGTGGCTTCATCCGTGGATTTCCACGTTTACCTTCAAGTGCTTCTATTAATGCAGTCTCTTCACCACAAATATAAGCGCCACCACCAGGATGACAATATAAATCTAGAGAGAAATCAGTTCCTAAAATATTTTTTCCTAAAAATCCTTTTGCATATGCCTCTTCAATTGCCTGATCAAGAATTTTCATCAGATAAAACCATTCGCCCCTAAGGAAAATATAAGCGGTATTTGCACCTAATGCAAAACTCGAAAGTATCATTCCTTCAATTAGCAAATGAGGGTTTTTAAGTATCAAATAATGATCTTTAAATGTTCCAGGCTCACCCTCATCGGCATTGCATAACAAATAACGTGGGTTGTTTGTGCTTTTATCAATAAAGCTCCATTTCATTCCTGTTGGAAATCCTGCACCTCCACGTCCACGTAATCCTGATTTTTTAACTTCATCAACAACATTCTCAGGCGACATGGTTTTCAGCGCTTTTTCAACCGCTGCATAACCTCCCTGTTTTCTGAAAGTTTCAAACTTTCCGAAATCAGGAGTTTCTATATTCGCCAAAAGAATTTTCTTTTCCAATTTACAAATTGTTATATTTCGTAAGGGTTTTTATGACTTACTTTATTATTTTTATCAAAATCAGTTATTAATTCATCTATTTTTTCTTTTGTCATGTTTCCATGATAATCCCAACCCACCTGAATTACTGGTGCATTTCCACAATCGGCCAGGCATTCTACAAGTTTTATTGTGAATTTGCCATCAGAAGTTGTTTCGCCAGCTTTTATTTTAAGTTTATTTTCTAGGTGCATAATAATTTCTTCAGCACCACAAAGCCAACATGGTCCTGTTCTACAAACCTCAATAACACAATTACCAACTGGTTTAGTATTATACATTGAATAAAATGTTGCAACTTCATATACTTCAATGGGAAGAATATTTAAAATTGAAGCAACATAATCCATAACAGGAACTGAAAGCCAACCACCAAATTCTGCTTGCGCAATATGCAATACAGGCAATAACGCTGACTTTTGTTTTCCTTCAGGGTAATGAGAAACAATCTTGCTTACAAGTGCAAGGGTTTGTTCTGAGAATATTATTTTTTGTTCAATGTTCATTCTTATTTCAACATTTTACTTTTTTTGTCACACTGAGTGTAGTCGAAGTGTGTTTACCTTTCGACTACGCTCAAGGTGACTTTATTTATTTATATTTGCATACATTTTTCTATCATGCGTCTAATTCTCCTGCTATAACATTCATACTGCTCATTGTTAATATAGCATCTGACAACATACTACCTTTAATCATTTCAGGAAAAGCCTGATAATAAATAAAACAAGGTCTTCTGAAATGCAAACGATATGGAGTTCTTCCTCCATCACTTACTAAATAATAACCAAGTTCGCCATTTCCGCCTTCAACACAATGATATATTTCTCCCTTAGGAGCATCAATTTCGCCCATCACAATTTTAAAATGGTAAATAAGCGATTCCATGTTATTATATACTTTTTCTTTTTTTGGTAAAACTACATTTGGGTAATTTGCCTGAAAAGTAGTTTTATCATCCATTTTATCAAGCTTATCTATTGCTTGTTGTATGATTCTAAGACTTTGCCACATTTCTTCGCCACGAACAGTAAAACGATCGTATGTGTCACCTTGTGTTCCAATAGGAATATCAAAATCAAAATCTTCATAGGAACTGTATGGGTTCATCACACGAACATCGTAATCAACACCGGCAGCTCTTAGGTTTGGACCTGTAAATCCATAGTTCAAAGCTTTTCTTGATTCAATAGGTCCAACACCAATTGTTCTGTTCATGAAAATTCTATTTCGTAACAACAGACTTTCAAATTCTTTATAAACAACTGAAAATTCTTTTAAAAACTTTTTAATCTTTACCCATGCAAGATCACTAAAATTTCTTTCGAAACCACCAACACGACCCATATTCGTTGTGAGACGTGTGCCACAGATTTCTTCGTAAATTTCGTAAATCTCTTCGCGTTTTTCAAAAAGATATACAAAGCCAGTTAATGCACCGCTATCGACACCTATAACAGAATTGCAAATTAAATGATCTGAAATTCTTGCAAGTTCCATAACAATGATCCGAAGATACTCAACTCTTTTTGGCAATTTAATATCTAAAAGTTTTTCGACCGTCATATGCCAACCCATATTATTTATGGGTGAAGAGCAATAATTCATACGATCAGTGAGTGGTGTAATCTGATAAAAAGGTCGTCGTTCTGCAATTTTTTCAAATGCTCTGTGAATATATCCTATAGTTTGTTCAGTATGGTCAATAAATTCACCATCCATGGTAAGAATATTCTGGAAAACACCATGCGTAGCAGGATGCGTAGGGCCAAGATTAAGAGTAATAAACTCTTTATGCTCCTCGTGCGCAATATCTGCGGGATCAATATATTTACTAATATCTTCGTTAAGGTTTTCCATTAATTATCTTCCAAACATTTTATCGTTTTTATCTTCACGTTTCTGGTCCTCCAAAGGGAATTCCTTTCTTAACGGGAAAAAATCAATATCTTCCATATTTAATATACGTTTCAAATTTGGGTGACAAGAAAATTTTATCCCAAAAAAATCATAAGCTTCTCTTTCCATCCAGTTTGCAGCTTTAAAAATTCCTGTAGCTGTAGGAAATTCAGGATTATTACCTGAAGTAAATGACTTTATCCTGATTCGTAAATTATTTTTAAAACTATGTAAGTGGTAAACAACTCCAAATTGCTGATCAGAATCAGGAAAATGCATTCCACATAATGTTGTTAAAAACTGAAATTGCAACTCTTTATCTTTATTTAAAAAACGTAATAACTCTACAATTCTATTCTTTGTTATAGTAAAAGTAGGCATATCCTTAATCACCTCAAATGATGAAACATCTGAGCCAAACTGTTGTTGCAATTTGTTTTTAAGAATTTCTACTATATTGTTATCAACAACAAACATAATTTTTAATCTATACCATAAGAGTTTAAAAGTCTTTTGTATTCCTCGCTTTGACGGCGTCTCAGACTTTCGCTACCAATTAAATCCTGTATTTTCATAATACCATCAATAATTTGTTCTGGTCTGGGCGGACAACCAGGCACATATACATCAACAGGTATAACTCTGTCAATTCCTTGCATTACCGAATATGTGTCGAAAATACCACCGCTAGAAGCACATGCACCAACAGCAATTACCCAACGAGGTTCAGCCATTTGCATATATACTTCTTTAAGCACTGGCCCCATTTTTTTTGCTACAGTTCCCATAACCATTAATAAGTCGCTCTGACGTGGCGAAAAACTTAAGCGCTCTGAACCAAATCTTGCTAAATCATAATGAGCACCCATAGTTGCCATAAACTCGATGCCACAACATGAAGTGGCAAAAGGCAAAGGCCAAATTGAATTCTTTCTTGCTAAACCAACAGCTTTCTGTAACGTGGTTGCAAAATAACCATGTCCGCTAACTCCATCAGGTGCTTCTGTATAGTTTACCATATTATTTTTCCCAATCAAAGGCTCCTTTTAACATTAAATATCCAAATCCCGAAAGAAGCAAAGCAGAAAACGAAACAACACCTACAAAGCCTTGAATTCCTAACTCTTTAAAATTAACAGCCCAAGGATATAAAAAAATCACTTCCACATCAAACAACACAAAAAGAATAGCTATTACAAAATATTTAACTGAGAACGGACTTCTTGCATTTCCCATCCCCTCAATTCCACATTCAAAATTTTCTAGTTTTTGCTTGGTATTTCTTTTGGGGCCAAGCATATGAGTTGCAATCATTGTAGTTACAACAAACCCTAAAACCACAAATGATTGAATCATTATTGGTAAATAGTCAATAGGAGTATATACTTTTGCGCAAATCATGACTAATTTTAAAGCATACAAAAATAATCATTTTAACATATAAAATTAAAGTTATTTGGAATAATTCTAATCTGCATTTGAAGAAATTTTTAATATGCACAAAATCAGCATTAATAAACAACTATTGATTATTTAAGAATACAAAACTTAATACCTTAAACTTAGATTATTTTTTTATTTTGGTACTTTATATTTTCTTATATTTGTACTATAAATGTTTTAGTTATGAAAAAAATATTATTTGCTTTACTTGTTCTTACAACTGTTTATTTAATTTCTTGTCAAAAAGATGAAGACCCAGAAATAAATACTACAAGCATTGAAGGATCATGGAAATGTGTTGAAAATAGTGCAACTTATGGAACACAAAATTATTATGTGGACATTTCAACAGATGCTGCAAACTCAAATAAAAAAATAATCGACAATTTTTTTGGCTTAGGTTTGGGTGCAATAGTTATGGCTACTCAAAGTGGACAAACTCTCACAATTTCTAATGCTGTTCAACTAGGGCACACATTTAATGGAAACGGAACTATTTCTTCAAATTATAATTCAATATCCTGGACTTACACTGTTGATGAAGGTAATGGACCTGAAAATGTAACTGCTACTTACACGAAAATGTAATTATATTTAGAAAAAACAAATGTCATACTGAGGCTCTCGAAGTATGACGCTGTCACTCTTCGAGAGCCTCAGAGTGACTAATTATAAATGTATAACTTCACCATAAGCAGCAGCTGCTGCTTCCATTATAGCTTCACTCATTGTTGGGTGCGGATGAACAGATTTAATTAATTCGTGACCTGTAGTTTCAAGATTTCTTGCAACAACTAATTCGGCAATCATTTCTGTAACATTTAACCCTATCATATGAGCTCCTAAAAGCTCGCCATATTTTGCATCAAAAATAAGTTTTATAAATCCATCTTTATTACCAGCTGAACTTGCTTTACCAGATGCAGAAAATGGAAATTTACCAACTTTTATTTCGTGACCTTTTTCTATTGCCTGTTTTTCAGTCATACCAACTGATGCAACTTCAGGAGTTGTATAAACACAACCTGGTATATTGTTATAATTTAAAGGATGAGGGTTTTTTCCTGCAATTTTCTCAACACAAATAATTCCTTCGGCAGAAGCCACATGTGCCAAAGCTTGACCATGAACTATATCTCCAATTGCAAAAACGCCCGGAATATTTGTTCTATAAAAATCGTCAACTTTTATTTTTCCTTTTTCCAATTCTATTCCTAATTCTTCAATTCCAATATTTTCTAAATTAGGTGTAATTCCAACTGCTGATAAAACTATTTCTGCTTCAATTGTCTGATTTCCTTTTTTAGTTTCTATATTTACTTTACAAATATCATTTTCAAAATCAACACTCGTAACATTAGCCTCAAGTAATATATCAATTCCCACTTTTTTAAATGATCGTGCAAGTTGTTTGCTTACTTCTTCATCTTCCAAAGGAATAATATTTGGCATAAATTCAACTATTGTAACCTTTGTTCCCATTGCATTATAAAAATATGCAATTTCGCTGCCAATTGCTCCAGAGCCCACAACTACCATCGATTTTGGAAGATTAGGTAAAGTTAGTGCCTGACGATAACCAATAATTTTAACTCCGTCCTGTTTCAAACTTGGCAATTCGCGTGAACGAGCTCCTGTTGCAATAATTATATTTGTTGCAGAATATGTTTGTGTATTTCCATCTGCAGAAGTAACCTGAACCTCTTTATTTCCGATTAATTTTCCTGTACCAGCAATTACTTCAATTTTATTTTTCTTTAATAAAAACTGAACACCTTTGCTCATTCCTTCTGCAACGGCACGACTACGCGCAATTACTTTTTCAAAATCGGGCTTAGCATCATTTACAATTATTCCATAATCTGCGGAATGCTTTGCATATTCTAAAACCTGTGCACTTTTTAATAAAGATTTAGTAGGAATACAACCCCAATTAAGGCAAATTCCGCCCAGTTCTGAGCGTTCAATAACTGCTGTGTTTAATCCTAATTGTGATGCTCTGATTGCAGCTACGTAGCCACCAGGTCCAGATCCTAAAACTATTAAATCGAAATTCATAAAGGGTAGAATTATTTTTTGCTAAGGTAATATGTTTTAACGAAAAAATAATTCTACCCGTTTACAATAATTTTCTGCTATTTAAGCTGAAAATTTATTGGAATTGTAAATTGAACATTAACAGCTACACCTCTGTTTTTACCTGGGGTCCAGTTTGGTAAAGACTTTATTACGCGTAAGGCTTCTTCGTCGAGTAGTTTATCTACACCTCTTGCAATTGTAACATTTTTTACGCTACCATCTTTTGAAACAACAAATTGCACAAACACTTTTCCAGTAATACCATTTTCTTTAGCTACCTGTGGATACTTAACATTAGAAGCTATAAAATTCATTAGCGCATCATTACCACCCGGAAATTCAGGAGTATTTTCAACCTCAACAAATACTGAATCTGCAGAATTTATTTCATTTGTTTCTGTTGATTGATCTGATGACAAAGCATCTTTTACAATGTTTTCGGGATTTTTCATTTCAGATTCGCAAGAAAACACTCCAATCAGAAGAAACAATACTGGTATGACCGACAACAGTTTTAGTTTTGCCGCCCAATTTGACTTTGATTTGTTTAACATAAGCATTCTTTTTAAAGTTATTGATTGATTTAAGTTGTTGGCTAACCCAAGCTTAAAACCAACAGCATGTTCTAAAAGGAGCAGACGATATCCGGTGGTGTCGAAGCCCTGCTCAACAACTCCTTCATCAGCCAGATATTCATGGGTATTTTTTATTGCAGTTTTTATTTTCCAGACAAAAGGATTAAACCATAACAAAGCAGTGATTAATTCTATAAAAAGATTATCAACGCTATGCATTTGTTTTACATGAACATTTTCATGAGTTAATATTTTGGGTAAATCACCAGAATCTATAAGCCTGTTTGGGATTATTATATAATTAAAGAATGAACAAGGTGGAATATCTTTATTAGTTTTTATTAATTTATAGTCTCCATCAGAAGTTATTTCTGATTTATTTATAAAATTGGAAGACAGTATTATAATTCTAAATAAATATCTAATTAGAAAAAATGAGGCAATAGCTATATATACAATGAAAATAATCGAAAATATATTTAAACTATAATTAGATATCAAAGATTGATTTGAAAAGACATTAACTGTATTTAGAGTTTCAGAAAAAGTTGATGGAATCTTAATTGTCTGATTAGAGAAATGAAATAGTGGCAGAATAAATGAACCTAAAACCGTAAAAATTAAATAAAACCTATTTAGCTTAAAAAATGTTTCATTCTTTAAAAAAGCAAAATAGACAAAGTAAAATGCAGCTGTGCATGCAGTTACTTTAAGCAGATATAAAAAAATATCATTCATAATTATTTCTTTTTAGAATTAATTTCTTTTTCGATAATTACTTTAAGTTCTTCTAGTTCTTTTAATGACAGATTCTCGTTTTTAGAAAAATATGAAAACATTGATTGAAATGAATTTTCAAAATAATTTCCTACAAATTTTTTCATTGTTTTTTGAGTGTACTCTTCTTTGCTAACAACAGGAAAATATTCGTAAGTATTTCCATATGCTTTATATGAAACAAATCCTTTTTTCTCGAGTATCCTTATTATTGTTGATACAGTATTATAAGCAGGTTTTGGATTATCAAAAAGTTCGACTACATCTTTAACAAATCCCTTTTCTAATTTCCAGAGATTTTGCATTACCTGCTCTTCTGCTTTTGTAAGTTCTTTCATGATCAAATAATTTTTCAATACAAATATACAACTATAAACTTAGTTTGTCAACTAATATTATAGTTAATTGAAAAATAATTTGTATTTAGCTGATTATAAGAGAGAATAATTTTTACAGAAATTGAACTATTTCTTAATAAACTTTTCAGTCCCTAAAAGATTCCCATTTTTATCAGAAAGTTTAATAAAATATATTCCTGAATATAACTCCGTAATATTAATTTCAATTGAATTGTTATTTGGTGAAATCATTTGCTGAATGTTTTCACGACCTAGCTGGTCATATATTTTAACATTAACAACATCAAAATATTTATCATGGCTAATATTTAAATAATACTCTGCTGGATTTGGATATATATGAATATTTATATTATCAATATTATTAATAGGAAAGCCACTAGCATTAATTACAGTAATTTTACGCGCACCTGAGCCCACAAGGGTTGAATCGCCAAAGGTTTTAATACAATAATTATCAGAACAACTACCATCGCTATCAGTAATAGTAAGGCAAACAGTGTAAAGGGCAGTAGAATCGAAAAAATGAACCGGGTTTACTTCATTCGAAGTAGAGCCATCACCAAAATCCCATAAATACGTGAGATTAGTCCCGGTTGAGAAATTCAATAGATTATAATTATTTGAATTTAAAGAATCAGGCATCATAAAAAATGAGGCATGGCAATCTGTTGGTGTTTGAGGAATACTATCACCATAAATCGCCATCATATAAGCACAAGAACCACTTGGCACTGGATAATGAGTATGTAAAGTAAAAGTATAATCACCTAACATTGGTAGTGTATAAACAAAAAAATCCTGATGAGAGGTATGTATTCCAGTCATCGGAACATTTCCACCAGGAATTGTAACATTAAACCCATTTGTAACAACAATCTCAAAAAGATCTTCAACCAAACCATAATGATAACTTGAAACTCCATAAGTTAAACCATATAACCAATTAACTCTCAGCCTACAATGCGGGTTGTTAAAAAAAGGTAATTTAGACACATTCACTAACATACTGTCTTTTTGCACACAAAAATCGGCTGGATTAGATGGATTAACATATTTAACCTCTAATGTTACTTTATAAATTAAAGTATCTGGAAATGTATGAAGTACAAAATTAACAGTATCGGTAGTACCATCACCAAAATTCCAATGCAGATATTCTCTGTTCCAATTAAGATTAGAGTATGAATTACCTCTAAAAAATAAAGTTTTATTAATTTCGGTTGTATCAGCCGACATAAAAACTGAACATATCTGCGATTTTACAATTTGTATTGTAAACAGGGAAATAAAAGCAAGAATAATAGTAAATAGTTTCATATCGTTATTTTTCTTCAAATATATTTCTAGAATACCCAAAATACAATAACGAGTTTCCTAACAACGTATATGAGTTTCCCAACGGTAAGTTTTGGGAAATTATCGGAAAACAGTGATTTTAAATATTAAACTATAAAATTATAGTTACAACAGATCAATACTTGGAGTATTTACTTTACCATTTTAGTAAAAAAAAGAAGGACGAATTTGCTTAATAGCAAATTCGTCCTTCTAAGTTTAAACTAGTTAAAATATTTTATTTAATAATAATTTTATTTGTATAAACTTTATTGGCTTCAGAAACTTTTATCAAATAAATTCCCTTTGGTTGATTTGAAAGATCAATATCATTTACATTTTGTTGTTGAAAAACTTCCTCTCCCATCATATTAAACACCTGTAAAAAAGCATTTTTATCACCAGTCCAATCAATTTTAACATTACCTGATGAGGGATTAGGATAAATAATCATAACATCTTTTGTAGTCAATGCAGAATTAATTCCTGAGGCTGATGACACCAACAAGGTATACAAATCACCGCCGGCACCACCATGAATGAAAATAAGGGAGTTATTAAGACTTGTCCTAAAATTAAGATCTTCATTACTTGATAAAGTATCTGCCACAGCATAAGCCATTACAGTTCCAGCTTGTGTTCCATCGGTTTTCCATATTTGGTTTCCGTTGACTCCGTCAGTCGCTATAAAAGTCATTGTATTATTGACCTTTGTAAAAGAGATTAGATTACACCCTGTTGTTCCCACATTTATATCTTTTAACAAGACTGTTCCTGCAGCGGTTCCATCACTTTTATAAAGCTCCCAATCGTAACTGTTTTTCCCTCCTAAATATAAACTATTACCCATGGATGCTAAATCACTACCAATATTATCTACTCCGCTTACGGCTATAGTTCCTGCAATAGTACCATCACTTTTCCAAAGTCCATGTTTGAAAGACACAAAATTTCTGAAAAACAATTGTCCATTTAAATTTGTTAAATGATTAGCTTGTCCGGTATATAAAACGGATGTTCCAGCTGCAGTCCCATCAGTTCTCCACAACCCAAAGCTAGCACCCGAATTAACTGTGAAAAATCCGAGCGAACCAACATTTAAATATTCTATAATATTTTGTCCAATACTTGTATTAAATATACTATCTTTTATTAGAGACGTTCCAATAGCAGTACCATCGGTTTTCCATAACGCTTTGTAATTTGGTGCAATTGCCGAATTTGCAAAGAATACTATTTCACTTCCGGCTTCATAAAAACCACCTACGCCACCTGCAGCATAAAGTTCAAGCCCTGGTTTAACCAATATAGTACCAAGGTCTGTTCCATCGGTTTTCCATAGTGCAAAAATAGCCGAGCTAGTTTTGTAGTTAAAATAACAAGTATTATTAAAAGTTGTAAACCCACTTACCTGTGCAAAATTACCAGGGAAATCTTTAACTAAAACAGTACCAGCAAGCGACCCATCCGATTTCCATAGTGCACGAGAAGTACTTGATGCCATGCCCACAAAAAAAAGTGTGTCATTAATGTTTACCATATTTAAAATACCAGCGAACCCTCCTTTTACCAGAACAGTGCCTGATGGTGTGCCATCTGTTTTCCATAATTCATCTGTAGTTCCTCCTACTCTGATTGTAAAAAATAATGTACTACCAATTGCTAAACTGTAGTTTTTGATATTAATGCTGTTGCCTGCAGCTGTTTTTAATAGAACAGGAGCTTGTGCATTTAGATTTTTGCTTAAGCAAAAAAAAGCGAGCAAAAGTGTTAAAAAAGTAATTTTTGTTTTCATTTTGTGAGTTTTAAGTAAATATATGTAAATGTAAACATGTTTTGCAACATAAAAAATCAGTATAGATACTGATTTTCTAAAATTTCAAATAAATATCACAGCAAGGCACAGTTGCCTTGTATTCAATACACTATAACACAGTCGGCAAAAATAAATTTAATTAATTGGTAGTTTTTACCAATGTTCCGGATTTTAAAACATTTCCATTTTTATCACTCAACCTGTAATGAAATATTCCATTCTCAAATTCAGAAAAGTTAATAGTATTGTTAAACTGATTTGATAAAACATTTTCGAGTATCATCCTTCCTTGAACATCAAATAATTCAATTTTATAAATAGGAACCGAAGCATTTATATAAAGCTGGTCTTTAACTGGTGTTGGAAATACATTTATTAAATAGTCAGATTTTTCTTCTCCTATTATATTTGAGTTTTCATAGGCTTGTGCAAGAAAAAGCGTTGCGCCTGTTGCTGCTTGCGCTATTTCATACACATATGAAGTATCAAGGTGAGCCAGGTCATCATTTGAGCTATGAACAACAGGAGACTGATTTTCTTCGAAATATCCTGTAATAATATATTCTGCACTTTGAAACGGCATATAATCACTCCCGTATGCATTAGTGTTATTTGTTCCCAAACTTGAATAAAGACCTGTAAGCGTCATTAACGTATCTGTAAATGCAGCAGATGTAACATTATTCACAGTTGGACTAGATTGATCGCTTTCACATTTTATAATATCATTTATTTGTCCTGCCACACCACCAACCTCATCGATATTAAAAACTAAACGAATATCTAAATTTTGAGGTATAACAATACTATTTAAATAATTTGTACTTCCTGTGTATCCAGTTTCTTCGGCAGTAAAATTTATAAATTTTATAGAATATTCAGTATTTACATTTTTCAATAATCTTGCAATTTCTAGTATTATGCTAACCCCGCTACCATTATCGTTTACACCTGGACTATCACCACTCCATCCAGCTTTTGAGTCGTAATGTCCGCAAACAATTAAATAAGTATTGGGATAAAGTGTTCCTGTTTTTGTTACAATAACATTATACAATACATCTCCGTTATCTGTAAATGTGTCAATCTGAATATTTGAATAACCAAAAGAAGTATATTTATCCACCAACCAGCTTTTAGCATTCACCAATGCTGTAGTTCCGGGACTTTTAACTCCTAATAATTCAACTTTCTTCAAATAATTTAAAACAGAATCATATTTTACACCATCAACAATATTTTGATAAAATGTAGAATGTGTTTGAGATAACAATGTTGAAATTGTAAAAAAAATAAAAGCTAAAGAAGTTATAATGAATTTCATTAGGTAATTTTTATTATAAACTAATCTTGCGTTTTACTTGTTGGTAGATATATAAACTTTTTAGATTGATCTATCTTTTCAAGAATTAACTCTTCTTTTTTTAATCTTAATATTTTATATACTTCTGTTTCGTTAATATCTGTAGTTCCCGGAGCACTAACATATCCAACTTTTTTAGTAAACGCAAAAGTTATAGTTTTTTCTTTTTTGTTAATCGAATAATTACCTTGTCTTTCGGAGCCAAATCCACAACTTACAGGATCACCAAAAGTAGTAGTCAAATCTTTATTCAATATTAAGCTATACCATCCTCCTCTGTTTACATCAGCTTTAATTACTTTCTCACTTTTATCTAATTTACCTTGTGTCCAGCTATTTATTAAATATTTATATTTAAAATTTGATTGGCCATTTACTATCAGAGAAACACAAACAATAATAAGTAATAATGAATATCTCATATTAATAATTTTAATAAATTAGTTCAATACAAAACTACTAAAAAACTATTAATATTAAATAAAAATGCCTTACTATTTAATAACAGCAAGGCATTTAAAAAACAATGATTTTAATTATTTTTTTGGCTGTTCAGGTAAATTTAAAGACATTATTTCCTGCATAGTTCTTTTCATATTATCAGTTGAACCATCTAAGAAAATTGTATTTCCTTTTCCTTGTTCTGCAAAATGTTTTATTGCTTCTGTCCACATCGAGAACAATAAGAAAGAAGAATCAAGACTTGCATCATGCATTTCTTTTGCAGCTAAAGCCATACCAGAAGCTACTTCTTTTCTGAATAATGCTACTCCCTGTCCACGTAACTGAGCAGCTTCTCTTTCAGCAGATGCAGAAATTTTGATTGCATTTCCTTCTGCTTCTGCAGCTTTTGTTTTTGTTATCAATAATGCTTGTCCTTCGTTTTCAGCTGCAGCTTTTAAGTTAGATGAAGCAACAACTTTAGCCATCGACTTCATAATTTCTTCGTCAAAAGTAATATCGTTTAACTGTAAATCAATAAGATGATAACCCCATCCTGCTAAAGTAACATCAATATGTTGCTTTACTTCCATAACAATCTCATTTCTTAATGATAATACCTCTGCTTGTTTTTTTGTAGAAACAAATCCACGAATCGTTCCTTCAATTGTTCTGATTAATGCTTGCATGAAATTTCTTTCATCAACAAATTTAAATGCAACATTTTTAATAATTTCTTCATCATGACTAATAACAGCATAAACAAGCATTGCTTTAAAATAAACATTAGCCTGATCTTGAGTTGTTGCTTGAAATTCCATCTCGAGTGAACGATTCTGAATTGAAACTTTTTTATAAATAGCTTCAATAAAAGGAATTTTCATGCTAAGTCCGGGAGTAAGTATTCTTCTGTATTTTCCGAATACTGTAATAACAGCTATTGATCCTTGTTTTACAGTTACAAAAAACGAGAAAAAGATTAAAACTCCTAAACCTATTAATACATAAATTACAATTTGACCAATGTTTTCCATAGTGTTTGTTTTTAGTTAATTTTCTATTCTTCGATAATAATAATTTTCTCTATTGTATCGTCAGCTTCAATAGCATCAATAACT
Organism: uncultured Bacteroidota bacterium; assembly: GCA_903837285.1. GTDB lineage: Bacteria > Bacteroidota > Bacteroidia > Bacteroidales > GWA2-32-17 > GWA2-32-17. The sequence goes on from CAILUD010000132.1 coordinate 14,321, forward strand.
TCCATACCTTTTACAACTTTACCAAAACAAGTATGGTTACGATCTAAATGTGCCGTATTTTCTCTGCTATGGCAAACAAAAAATTGCGAACCACCGGTATCTCTTCCTGCATGTGCCATTGATAATACACCACGATCGTGATATTGATTACCTCCGTTTAATTCACATTTAATTTTGTATCCTGGTCCACCAACACCTGTTCCTTGTGGACAACCACCCTGAATTACAAAATTAGGAATTACTCTGTGAAAAGTTAAACCATTATAAAAACCTTTTTTTGCTAAATCACAAAAGTTTTTTACTGTATTTGGTGCATCAACATCGTAAAAGTCTACATGCATTACCCCTTTTTCTGTATGAATTTCTGCCTTTTTCATATGATTAAATTATAAGTTATTCAATTGTAAATTTATAAAAAAAATGATTTGATTATTAAAAGTTTAAAATAATTTAATTTCTAAATCTATTTGGCCTTTCTCCTCTATTATTTTTAATTCCACTAAATTTATTTGGTTGCTGTTTATTAGGATTGGTTTTTTGAGTATTGCCATTTGTATTTTGACCTTTAGTACTTGGTCTTTGCTGACTGGCATTTCTTACAAATGGTTGTTTTGGTGCCTTAACCGGATTATGATCTATTAATGGAAATGGATGGTCATTTATAATAGGTATTTTTTTAGAAATCAATTTTTCAATATCTTTTAGAAATGCTTTTTCTTCTGCGTCACAAAATGAAAAAGCTGTGCCATTTGCACCTGCCCTACCTGTTCTGCCAATTCTGTGAACATATGTTTCTGCAATATTCGAAATCTCATAATTTACTACAAATTCCATATCATCAATGTCAATACCTCTTGCTGCAATATCAGTAGCAACAAGTACTCTTGTTGTTTGCGCTTTAAAATTTGCTAAAGCACGTTGTCTTGCATTTTGAGCTTTATTTCCATGTATTGCTTCAGCTCTTATATTATTTTTAACAAGAACTTTTACAACCTTATCTGCACCATGTTTTGTTCTGGTAAAAACAAGAACTGTTTTAATTCTTTCATCTTCGAGCAAATACATTAAAAGTGCATTCTTATTTCCTTTGTCAACAAAATACACAAACTGATTAACTGTATCTGCTGTTGTTGCCGATGGAGTAACCTCAACTTTTTGTGGTTTATTTAATATAGTGTTAGAAAGTTTAACAATCTCCAGTGGCATAGTTGCGGAGAAAAATAGTGATTGTCTTTTTACAGGAAGTAATACTAACAATTTCTTAACATCGTGTATAAATCCCATGTCAAGCATTCTGTCTGCTTCATCTAACACAAAGATTTCAACATCTTTTAATGAAATAAATTTCTGATTAATTAAATCGAGCAACCTTCCTGGTGTTGCAATTAATATATCTACTCCACCTTGCAATGTTTTTACTTGTGGATTTTGATTTACTCCGCCAAATATTACTGCACTTGATAAACCGGTATATTTACCGTAAGCTTTAAAACTTTCGTTAATTTGAATTGCGAGTTCACGCGTTGGTGTAACAATTAAACTTCTGATTTTTCTTTTTCCAATATTTATTTTGTTAACACTTAATAGTTGTAAAATTGGAACTGCAAAAGCAGCAGTTTTTCCTGTGCCTGTCTGCGCACAACCGAGTAAATCGTTTCCTTGTAGAACAATTGGTATTGCCTGAACTTGTATTGGCGTTGGAACTGTGTAACCTTCTTCTGATAATGATTTAAGAATAGGTTCAATAATTTGTAAGGACTGAAATTGCATTAAATATTTATTTGGTGATTAATATGCCCTGTATTTTTGGGCGTGAAAATTCTGATTTGTATTTTGCAAAGATACTAAATTAAATTGAAAGAGGTAATGTGTTGATTATATTACGTTTTGTCATTACTCACAGTTGTCATTCTGAACGTAATGTAATGAAGTGAAGAATCTATTCTAGAATATAGATCCTTCGCTACGCTCTGGATGACAAAGTGAAATAGCTATTCTCTCAACAAAATCTTCATTTTACAAAATGCGTACTCGTTGTTATTACAGAACACCTTACAATCAACTAAAGTTATTCCCATAATTTCATCAGTAAAAGTAATCTCTGTAATTAGCTCATCACCGGCTATAGGATAATTGTTAATTTTAACTTCCTGTAACGATGCGATAATACCAATTGGTGGTGTACCACCTTTCATTTTATATGAAAAACCCAATCGTGCTGCAGCTGACTGTGCCATATTTTCTAATATTCCTGCTTCTGATAAAACTCCATCCTCACAAAACATTGAATCAGATAATACAAGAAACTTTGTATATGTTTTTTTTTCGTCAGTTGAAATATGCTCATCAACCATTACCATTGGCAAACGCTGAGGAATTAGTTGAAATATTTTAGATAAATCTTTCATAACATTATTTAGTAAGATATTCCCACAACGGACCTTTTTTACCCTTTGCCCGAAGTTTATTAATAATTCCAGAAGAATCTTCATCCGGAAAAACCCAACGCTTACCTGATTCTAACGCCATTTTCTTAACTTCTGCTTCGTTATAATCTTCAGAGATATAATATTTAGGAAGAAGTAAATCGTCTGTTGGCAATATTTTCCCTTCTGCTAAAGCAATTTTATAAAGCTCAGTATTAGGATAAATTCTCATTCCAACAAAAGGAAAAAATACTGTTTTGCCTAATCTTTTAGAATTCTCAAAAGTCTCTTTTAACGTGACTTTTGTTTCGCCATATCCACCTAAAATTAAAAAATGTGCAAAATCTATGTCTAATTTGTTACAAATATTAGAAGTTGTAAGAATATCATTAAAATTAAAAGGTTTTCTGTACGATGTTAAAGTTGTATCGCATAATGAATCTGTTCCAAATTCAATATGAGTTAAACCAGCCCTTTTTAATAATACCAACAAGTCTTCGGGAAGATTCTTAAAATTAAAATATGCCCCCCATTTTATGTTTAAATTTCTTTTTATTAGAAGTTCTGCAAATTCGTAATTGAATTTATTTTTAAGATTGAAAAGTGAATCAGTAAAAAAGAAATAATCAACTTTATTATCGACACTATATTTTTCAAGATTATCAACTAAGACTTCAGGATTGTGAGTTCTTACATTTGTTCCTTCGATTAATGGGTAAGTGCAATAAATACATTTATATGGGCAACCTCTTTTTGTCTGAATATTTAACATTCCACTTGTTTGCCAGTAATAATTTGTCCAATCGCTATTATAAGAAGGTTGAGGCTGACAGGTAGAACTATCTTTTTGATTAAAAATTGTTTTTCCGTTTTCAGTATAAATTAATCGGGGGATCTCTTTAAAATCCGTATTATTATCAATAGCTTTTATCAACTTATAAAGCGATATTTCACCTTCACCATAAATACCAAAATCGGGTTTTAACAAATTGTACATTTCAATAGGAAAAATAGAATATCCTGGGCCGCCAATAATTATTTTTCCCTGACTTTTTTCTCTTACTAAATCAACTATTGTTTTATAATGCTCAATATAACTGTCTTTTGAATAAAAATTAACATCGTCAACATTTCTAAATGAAATACCTATATAATCAGGATTTATTTTTTCTATAAGTTTTGTGAGTTCTGTGTAACCTTCTTTGTTAAAATCGAAAAGATGTATTCCAATTTCGGGCATATTTTCTTCTAAATAAGCAACCAGATAGGAAATACCTAATGGATAAACCGGATATGGATCTTTGAGCTGATTTGCTGATATGAATAAAATATTTTTTTTCATACTTGCTGTTCTTTCCAAAACGGATAATGATTAAACCATTGCATAGGATACAAGGTAAGCATTTTTTCGAGTTCGAAAATATAATCGTTAACAATTTCGCGAAGTTCTTCTTCACGATTTGTTCTGTTTCTTACTATTGAATACACTTTTGGCGAAGTAGCATAAAAATGATACTTAAAATGCTTTTCTTTCATTGCAAAAACAAAAGACACTGGAGTTCCATAAGAAACTGCTAACCTAAACGGACCAGCAGGAAACAAAGCAGGTTTACCAAATAATTTTGCTTCAATAGTTCTTTCGCCATCAATAAATCTATCGCCATGAATACATATAATTTCTTTATTTGAGATTGCTTCATTTATTAAAAACATGTGACTCATATCGTTTTTTAAAGGAATGAGTTTCATTGTTTTTTTTAAAATTGGATCTAATAAATTTTTAATCTTTTCGTGCTCGGCATCAAGAATAACTATATTTATTTTTGTTTTAATACGTTCAAGCATGTTACCGGCCATTTCAAAATTACCAATATGTGCACTCATTAAAATACCTCCTGTATTTTTTGCCATTTCATGCAAATATTCTTCGCCTTCAAAATTAAATTTAAATTTGGTTTTAAAACCAGCCATGGAAGCAGTTTTATCGATTAAAACTTTTCCAAAATTCATGAAATTTTTAAAAATAGAAATTGCCGATTTAGTTTTTCCGTAATGAAAAATATTTCTATAAAAAAAGTTTAAAGAGCGAAATGATTTAGAAGCAATAAAGAAAAAATATACTGCAACAAAAAATAAAGCAAAGTAGGCAACAGAAAGTCCGAAATTTTTAATGAAAAAAATAAATATCTTATAACCTAATGGGTTACCACGGGTTTTACCTTTCCATGTTGCCACAAAAAAGAATTACTTATTCACAGTTTTATATATGTAATTGTACAAATCGTCAAGATTTCGTACATCAACCATTTCTTCACCCTTAACTTTAAACTTGAATTCTTTTTCTATTACCACAGCAATATCAACAAAGTCAAGACTTTCTAATCCTAAATCGTCTTTTAGCGATGCTTCAGGAGTAATGTGTTCTGGATTTAATTCAAACTCTTCAACTAAAAAATTGTTAATGATTTGAACTACTTCTTCTCTATTCATACGTAAATTAAAATTTACGCAAAGATAGAAAAATTTTTATTTCAAACGTTTTACTACTAACGCAGAATTTGTTCCGCCAAAACCAAATGAGTTTGAGAGGAATGCATTTATTTCTTTTGGTGTAGTTTTACTGGCGATATTGATTTTACTCATTGCTTCATCCTGTTCTTCGAAATTAATATTCGGAGCAACAAAATTATTTTGCATCATAATCATTGAATATACCATTTCGCTTGCACCAGCCATCCACATTTCGTGACCAGTCATTGATTTAGTAGAACTTACCAATGGTTTTGTTTTTCCAAAAATAGTATCTATCGCACTTGCCTCGTTCAAATCTCCAAGTGGTGTGGAAGTTGCGTGAGCATTAATATAATCAATAGCATCTGGCGAAAGATTAGCATCTTTTAATGAATTGGTCATTGCGCGAATAGGTCCGTTAATATCAGGAACCGAAATATGTTTTCCATCTGATGAAAAACCATATCCGATTATTTCACCTAATATTGGTGCACCACGTTTTACAGCACTTTCGTATTCTTCAATTATTACTGTTGCTGCGCCACCGCTTGGAATAAGTCCATCGCGATTTTTATCAAACGGACGTGAAGCCTTTGTTGGCTCATTTTCACGTTTAGAAAAAGCTCCTAATCCATCAAAACTTCCAACGCAAAAAACATTTACTTCCTGAGCACCACCGCAAATAACCCTTTCCTGATATCCATGTTTTATTAAAAAATATCCCATTCCTATTGCATGAGATCCACTTGCACAAGCACCACTAACAGTAAAATTTATTCCTCGTAATTTAAAAATCACAGATAAATTCATAGTAACAGAAGAATTCATCGACTGAAAAACTGAACCCGAACCAACAAGTAAAGTATCTCGTTTTTCTCTGATAATATCAATTGCATTAATAACCGGAACCGATGAACTATCATTTCCAAACAATATGCCCACTTCATTATTATCTAAAAATTCCTGATCCATATTGGCATTCTTTAATGCCTCTAATGTCGATATATAAGCATATTCAGCTTGTTCTGGCATAGAAATTCGTGAACGACGATCTAATAATCCTTTTAATTGTGGACGTTCAACAGTACCAGTTAAACCAGATTGATATCCGTAAGATTTTCTTTCTAAATCTAAAATAATTCCACTTTTTCCTTGAAACAGAGAATCTTTTACTTCTTCAAGATTTTTTCCAATTGATGAGTAAATACCCATCCCAGTTATAACTACTCTTTTCATATATGTTAATTATGTATACAAGCCTCCATTAATAGAAATTACTTCTCCGGTTATGTACGAAGAATTTTCTGAAGCCAGAAAACCAGCTAATTCAGCAACCTCTTCGCATGTTCCAAATCTATTTAATGGAATCATTGCTTTTAGTTGTTGTTCATTTAAATCGGCAGTCATGTCAGAAATAATAAAACCAGGTGCAATTGCATTTACTGTTACCTTCTTTTTTCCAACTTCCTGAGCAAGGGCTTTTGTTGCTGCAATTACGGCACCTTTTGCTGCCGAATAGTTTACCTGACCAGGCAAACCTTTAATACCCGAAAGTGAAACGATATTTATAATTCTTCCGAATTTATTCACTATCATGTTTTTAAGAAGATACCGAGTTGGAAAAAAGAAACCATTTAAATTCGTATCAATAACATCATTCCAATGACTATTTTCCATCCATATCATTAAAAAATCTTTGCGTATCCCCGCATTATTTACTAGCACTTCAATATACTGCTCTGGATTAGCAAGTTGCCATTTCTCTAAAGATGATTCTACTTGCTCTGATTTGCTCACATCAAAACATAAAATTTCACCGGAGCCACCTGCTTTTATAACATTTTCTAAAGTTATTTTAGCCTCAGTTTCATTGCTTAAATAATTTATCAGAACATGACAACCCATTGAAGCTAGTTTTGTGCAAATTGCTCTGCCAATTCCTCTTGAACCACCTGTAACGAGTGCGATTTTCATATATTGAGTTGATAGGAAATTAATTAACAATACCATTTGTATAAATAAAATAGCCCATTTTTTTTATTCATCTCCCTACCCTCATCAAAAAAGAGGGACAATTGGTTGGTCTATTTTATAATTACATCCGATATAATTATGCAAATTTATTATTTTTTCAAAATGAATACACTTAAATATGTCATAAAAACAAAAGTTGACGAAAATGAAATGATTCATAATCGTCAACTTTTGAAATTTTTAGTTCTTAATATCTGTAGTGGTCAGGTTTATATGGACCATTTACGGGCACTCCAATATAATCTGCCTGCTCTTGTGTTAGTGTTGTAAGCACAACTCCAATATGTTCTAAGTGTAAACGTGCAACTTCTTCATCTAAATGTTTTGGAAGTCTGTAAACACCAATTTCATATTTTTTTGCATAAAACTCAAGCTGAGCTAGAGTTTGATTTGTAAATGAATTACTCATAACAAAAGATGGATGGCCGGTAGCACAACCCAAATTTACCAAACGACCTTCTGCTAATAAAATAATTGAATGACCATCGGCAAAAACATATTGATCAACCTGAGGTTTTACATTTATTTTTTTGATTCCAGGAAGAGCTTCTAGCTGTGTAACCTGAATTTCATTGTCAAAATGTCCAATGTTGCAAACGATAGCTTCATTTTTCATTTTTTGCATGTGCTCGGCTTTAATAATGTCTTTGTTTCCTGTTGTAGTAACAAAAACATTTCCTTCAGGAAGAGCTTTTTCTAAAGTAGTAACTTCAAAACCTTCCATAGCTGCCTGTAAAGCACAAATAGGATCAATTTCTGTAACAATTACTCTAGCTCCATAGGTTTTCATTGAGGTAGCACAACCTTTTCCAACATCACCGTATCCGCAAACAACTACAACTTTACCTGCTAGCATAATATCAGTAGCACGTTTAATTCCGTCTGCTAAAGATTCGCGACAACCGTATAAATTATCGAATTTAGATTTTGTAACAGAATCGTTAACATTTATTGCAGGGAAAAGCAATTCACCTTTTTCAAACATTTGATATAAACGGTGAACACCGGTTGTGGTTTCTTCAGAAACACCTTTAATATCTTTTTCTAACTGACTCCAGATTTTTCCATTAAGTTTTGTCTGCTCGCGAATAAGATTTTTAATAACCTGTTCTTCGTGAGTTGCACATGCTGTATCAACAAATGAAGGATCCTTTTCAGTTTTTATTCCCCAATGAATTAACATTGTTGCATCGCCACCATCATCAACTATTGAAGTTGGTCCTTGTCCATTAGGAAAAGTAAGTGCCTGCATTGTACACCACCAGTATTCTTCTAAAGTTTCGCCTTTCCATGCAAAAACAGGAATTCCAGCAGCAGCAATAGCAGCAGCAGCATGATCCTGAGTTGAGAAAATATTACAACTAGCCCAACGTACATCTGCACCAAGTTCGGCAAGGGTTTCAATTAATACTGCAGTTTGAATTGTCATGTGCAAAGAGCCCATGATTCGTGTACCTTTAAGAGGTTTTGCCTGTCCGTATTTTTTACGTAATGACATTAGTCCCGGCATTTCGGTCTCGGCAAGTTTAATTTCTTTGCGACCCCAATCAGCTAAGGTCATGTCTTTTACTTTATAATTTAAAGTTTCAGTCATTGTTTCACTCATGTTTTATAATTTTTTATGCAAAGATAATTAAAATATAATTTTTTGAAAATAATAAGACTTTCATAGAAAATCATCTCTTTAATTTTAAAAAGATCTTATAATATTTTATTATTACAACACGGATTTAGAAAAGTTTTGAATTTCAAAATACTATTATTTCTAATTTTTCCTTTAAATATATTTAATCTTCGACTCCTATAGGAGTCGAATGTTTGTAGCAATAAGATTGCTACAAACATAAGGACTCCCCTGGAGTCCAACAACATGAAAACATATTGCATAATGTTAATAAATCAGAATACCATAAATTATTATTAAGCAAATAGTTTTAAATAAAAGCATTTATAAGACTAAATCTGGTAAGGTTAAAAAAATCCAAACAATTTCTTAGTATTGTATTAAATTTTCCATAACAATTTATAAAAGTAAATAATTGTTAAAATTATAGGTCATAATTCTTAGTTAAGAAATTCTATTCTTATATTTATAGAAACTTTAAAAATACTTATGAATAACCCTAAAATAATAGAATCTATAATTCCACCACCTCCACATCACTGGGTTGGAAATGGATTTAAAGTAAATGGATTTATGCCTGGCGGAATAAGGTCAGAAAGTAGAATGTCACCATTTTTTTTACTTGATTACAATGCAAAAGTAGAATTTCCTCCAAGTGAAAAACAAAGAGGTGTTGGAGTACACCCACACAGAGGCTTTGAGACCGTAACAATAGCCTATAAAGGGAAAGTTGAGCATCATGATAGTGCAGGGAATCACGATGTGATTGGAGAAGGAGATGTACAATGGATGACAGCTGGTTCAGGAATTTTGCATAAAGAATATCAGGAAAAAGAATTCAGCAAAAAAGGTGGAATTTTTCAAATGGTTCAATTGTGGGTTAATTTACCTGCTAAACATAAAATGACAACACCAAAATATCAACCCATAACATATAACACATTTGGAAAATATATTTTGCCTGAGGATAATGGAATTGTAAATGTAATAGCTGGAAGTTATAAAGACATTAAAGGTGCCGCATATACTTTTTCTCCTATGAATGTTTATGACATCAAATTAAATAAAGATTCAACATTTGAATTCGATTTACCAGAAAAATACAATACTTGCATTTTAATGATAGAAGGCGATTCGGCAATTAATGACCAAAGAGTCTCAGAAAATAATTTAGTATTATTTAAAAATAGCGGAACAGAAATCACACTTAATGCTTTAACAAATTGCACTTTTTTAGTTTTAAGTGGTGAGCCAATTAATGAACCTATTGCAGCTCACGGACCATTTTTAATGAATACAGATAAAGAAATTCAAGTGGCTATTGACGATTATTATGCAGGCAAATTCGGCACTCTTGAAGATTAAGAACAGTTAATTTATAAAGCTACTCAGGTTTTGTTTTAGTATAAATTAAATAATCACCTTCTTTTTTATCTTTGTTAAAATCGATATTTGTTAATTTTTTTCCATATGCAATACTTGTAATTACCAATGTCTTAATATTTGGATTGTATTCGTTTAAACGCTGGCAAATTCCAAAATGTTCTTCTGTATGGAAACTACCGTTAAGATGATAAATTTTAGAATCTGGTTGGGTTTTGTTATGCTGATAAATGGAATAAGCCATAGTAGCATCCCAAAGTGAGTGTCCCGGAATTGCATTATACTTTTTTGTTTTAGTGCTGTCTGTTGTTAAAACTTCTTTGTTCTTTTCTTTATTTTCTTTCTTTTTTAGGGATTCTTCTTTACCAAGATTTTTTAATTTTTCTTCATAAGCGCCTGAGGCAATATTATAAGGTAATGGTGCTATAGCATTTTTACCTTGTTCAGAAATAAGCATCAAAGTATCGAGTCCAAATTTATTCACAAGATTTACATAACGAAAAGGTGCATTGGCGGCAATCAATTCAAGCTTTTTTGATTTAACAAATTCAACCATAGGCCTATAATCTTTATAATTACCCCAGCATCTCGCATCTTTAATAAAATATTCTTCTTTTATAAACCCATTGAGATATTCGTCAACAATATATTGAACTTCCCTTTCGAACATTTCCATTGAAAGAGCAGTCTTAACGCCATATTTCTCATATATCAACTGTAATAACAGAAACTGAACGTTATGAGTAATTTTATCAGTATGTTGCTCTCCATAAAACAATACGTCATAATTTGCAAAATCCTCAATAATAACCGAAGGATCCACGATTTTATTCTCTTTAACAGAGTAAATAATGTAATCACCTTTTGAAAGATCTTTTATTTGAGCAAATCCAAAACTGTAATTACTAAACAGAATAACAGCACATAAAATATTTCTAATGATATACATAAAGTAAAATTTAATTTAGGATGCAAATATAGAAAAACTAATTCTCCAATTATTATGACTAGTACGTAGGCTTAAAGTTTTATTATAAATTAACGTTAAAGTGTAATTTATTTTCTAGAGAATTTCTATATTTTTACAAAAAATATTAAGAAACTGTTTTGAATTTTTAAGAAATAATATAGTTAAAAGATTTTCAACATTTACCCTGCCCTAAAGGGTGTGTTGAAAATCAATTTACTCCCTTTAGGGTCTGGGGCAAATAAATTGATTTTATGGTAAATGAATTAAAATATATGTTAAAAGGAATTAAAATTCAAAACAGAATCTAAATGAATATTTCAATCCAATTAATGCCTTTAAAAGTAGAACAAGGTGGTTGTCACATGTTAATTAAATCGAGATTAAATGCGAAAACCAGCGGTTATATAATTATTGATACAGGAGCATCAATGTCAGCTTTTGATAAAGATACTTGTTTGAGTTTTTCTAAACCACTATTTAATATAAAAGAGGTAAAATCGTCAGGAATCACAAACGAATCACTTAATGCGATACCTGTTGTTATAAATAAAATATTTTTAGGACGTAGATTATTTAAAAATATTAAAGCAGTATTAATTGATTTATCTCACATTAATGCTTTGTATAGCGAGTTTACAAATAAAATGGTAATCGGGTTAATTGGAGGAAATTTTCTAAAAAAATATAAAGCAACGATTGATTACAAAAACAATAAATTGAATTTAGAAATATAAAAATCTAACATGAAAAAAATAAAAAATATTGAAGCATGGGTTGACGATGGATCTGAACTTTTTTTAAAAGAGCTTCGTGAATTTAATGAAAACGGAAAAGAAATTATTAAAGAAAGATATTTTTCTGCTGATATGCTTGAAGAAAAAATCTTAACCAAATATAATGATGCCGGTCTTGTATCTGAAGAAATAAATATTGGAGAAGACAATGAAATAAACGATAAGACCATTATTTCAAGAAATGAAAATGGCGAACCAACCGAAATTAAAATTGAATATGCAGATGGTTCACTAACTATAAAGACATATTTGCGAGAAAATAATGGCAAAACAATTACAGTTTCTGAAGCTAGCGACGAAGGTGAATTCGAAGGAAAGCAAAGAGTAAAAGTTGACGACAAAGGAAACATTATTGAAACCGAAATGATTTCTGAAGAAAATGAAGTATTGGAAAAACATTTATTTGATTTTGACGAAAATGGAAATATTTTAAATGAAAAAATGTTTGAGAAATCACAGATGATCTCTGAAACAAAATATTTTTACGACGAACAAATGAATCTTGTTAAAAGAGTTATGGTAAGTCCATCCGGACAAACTATTGATTGGGCATTATTTAAATACGATGAAAATGGAAATATTTCAGAACAGCAATTTGGCGATCACACATTATATAAATTAGAATACAACGAAAACAAAAAAGTTGTTTCAGAGCAAAAAATAAATGCTATGGGCATGATGGAATACAGTAAAAGCTATGAATACAACGAAGATGGAGAATTAATAGAAGAAGATAATCTAATTGAGAAAACTATTTACAAATACAACTATTACGAATAGAAAAGTCGGTTCCCGAGAGGAAACCGACTTTCATTAACCCAAACAACTAACAAACTATGAAAACCGATAATGGTGTTTAACCAGTGCAAAGATATAATCAATATATATACATTCTTAAAATTTTTGGCAGACTTTCATATTTAGTTTATAGAAATTAGTTTTTTATTGATAAACGTATCGCAATGATTCTTAACAATATAAACCGGTTTAGGATTATGGCTAAATAAAAGATTTTAAATGGTTTATAGAGTTTAAAAAACTACATTAAATTTTAACTTAAATTAAAAAACCTATATTTGTAAAGGATTACAAGTGATTTAAAAAAGACAAAAATTTAAATGAAAAATTTAATTCTAATTTTAGCATTCACTGGAATATCATATTTTAGTTTTGCACAAGTAAACCAACAGGTAGTTGTTAATCAAGAAGCACAATTTCCAGGTGGCGATCAAGCTATGGTTCAATACATTTATCAAAATATTAAATGGCCCGAAGCAACCAAAGGAAATTTAATAATGGATGATATTACCATTAGTCTTGATGTACTTCCAGATAGTACAATTACAAATATTGTTTTACTTAAAAAAGTTGGCTTCGGAATTGATGAAGTAGTTTTAGATTTATTAAAAAAAATAAAATTTATACCCTCAGTTCAAAATGGAACAGCAGTTAAAATGAATATTATGATTGGAGTTCCTATTCAGGTTAGAAATTAAAAAATTTATTATGAAAAAATTAGTTTTAACAATATGCATTTGTTTTTATTTTATTATAGCAGCAAACTCTCAGACTGCTGTAATGGTTGATCCTAAAAATACAAGTATTGAATCTGCTCAAAAAATGATTGGGATTAGTAAAATAACCGAAGCAATAAAATTAAATATTGGTACTCTTAAAAAAGTAGAGATTCAAAAAGACATTTTAGGATATAAAGAAGCATACTTTAAAACTAATTCATTACAACTAATAAAAGTTTTAGTAAAAGATAATGGCATAGAAAAATTAATTGAATGGTACTATGCTGAAGGAAAACTAATATACTCTGAAGCAAATTGGACTGACATTACGACTAAAAAAGCTGTTAACAAAGTACAATGTTATTTTGACAAAGATCATTTAATAACCTGGATTGATTTTGGCAATAAATTTTTGGATCCAAACTCACTAGAATTTAAAGAACGTGATTCGCAAATGGATGTATACGGGAAAAAACTTTATGATGAAGCAATGAAAAAATAATAATAACTTTTCTTTTACTTTTTATCATAAATAGATTTCTTCATTTTTAACCTAGATTAAGTATATTTGCAAAATTTTGATTGTAAAGTTGTTCTTTAAAGCTACTAAACAATAAAAAACATGGACGATTTAAGAATATTTATACGAAATGAAATAATGACCCTTGCATTTGTAAAGGTTGGATTTGACGATTCTTTAATTAAATCTAAAGTTTTAGATTCAATTACTGTTGTTGATTTATTAGTATCTATTGAAGAAAAAACCGGAAAAAACATTCCACAACATTTAATTAGTCCAGATAACTTTGATACTATAAATATTATTATTGAAACTTTGAAAAAGCTTTAATATAAAAAATGAAAAAGTTAGGGTTTATTTATCTTATACCATTTCTTTTTGCTATTGCATTCCTATACTTTTTTAATACATATTTAAACTCAGAATTATTTCATAACAACGTTAACAATAATTCAGATTCATCAATTAATTATATCGAAAATTTTCAAGCAAATCAATTTTACGAAGATAAGTTCTTATTAAATTTCGATAGTTCAAAAACAATTTTCATGTTAGGATCTTCTGAGCTTAGTAATTCAACAGAAGCAATCCCTTATAATTTTATTTCAAAAAACTTTAACACAAAAGTTGTTGGCGTTGGACATGCTGGCAACCAATGCTTTTCAATTTACTCACAATTACTTGCAAATGAAAGCCGCTTAAAAGATGCACCAATTGTTATTATTTTATCTCCAGGCTGGTTTGAGTCAAAATCAGCAAAAGGAACTTCATCTGCTATTTTTTTAGAGTATAATTCAGAGTGGTTCTTGAAAACAATTAACAAAAACAAAAAAGACACTGAATTTACTGCATACGAAAACAAGAGAGTTTCTCGATTATATAATGAATTTAACTCTCCAAATCTTGAAATAAAATTAATGAACTTTAAACATCGTTCAAATTCTAGTTTTATTCATAAAACAGTATTTTATCCTGTTATTTTAGCAGATAACATATTGCAAAATTTAAAAGAAAAAATCACTTCAAAAAGAACAGTAATAAATTCTGAAATAAGAGAACCAATTAAATTAGAAAATGTTCAAATAAACTGGGACAGTCTATTTACCTCATCAAAAGAAGAAATTATTAAAAATTCTAATAACAACAGGTTTGGGATTAACAACGAATATTACAATGTATATATTCATGGAAAAACAGGAAAAGTAGAACCTGTTAGTGAATATTTTAATCAGGAAATAGAAGACTTTAAAATGCTTATTAAACTATTAAAAAAGAAAAAAGCAAATGTATGCTTTGTTATGTCTCCACTTAATCCGATATACTGTAAAAATTTAAATGATCTTAAACCCACAATTAATATAATTGAGACTGAGATTTTATCTAATGGCTATAATTATTTAAATTTATTTGAAACAGATACTTTAAAATACGATAAAGCAGTTTTGTTTGATATCATGCACATGTCGGAATACGGATGGTACAAGATTGATAAGTTTATTGTTGAAAATTTTAAATTAACAAAATGAAAAAACATATTACAAAATTCCTGTTAAATATTTTAATATATTCTATTATTGCAGTCTCAATTTATTTATTGTATTCACCATTAAATAATCATCATAACAATAAAACAAGTTCTTCAATTCAATTTGTATATCAACAATTTTAATTATGCTCCCATTTAGCTCCTTTGAGTTTTTTATTATAATGGCCATGTTTATTGGAACAATGGTTGGAGCAAAATATATTTTCCAAAAAAATTACTACAAACATATACTCGCTTCATTAAACTTATTATTCTTATTTGTTATTTACCCTAAACCATATCATTTTATTGCATTAATTTTATTTTCATTCTTATTTACTTACCTTATTTCTGACGTATTTAAAATCAAAAAAAAGATCTGGGGTATTCTTATTCTTTTACTTCCAATGCTTTTAGTAAAATTTAATATTCATTTTGATTTTTACCCATTCGAACTTAATAACATTATATCATTTGCCGGACTATCTTATGCCAGTTTCAGAATTATGGGATATTATATGGATAAAGCCCCTAACGAAAAGATGGCTGATATTATTAGTTATACAAACTTTTTATCATTTACCCCAACACTATTAATTGGACCGATAGATAAATATAGTCGTTTTAAATCTTCTCAGGACATTGGATTTTTTGCAATAAATACCGAGAATTTCATTCTTGGTTGGAATACTTTAATTAAAGGTATTGCATTTAAATTTATTATTGCAGAATTAATCGACAGATACTGGCTAAATATTTATCCCGATACAAGTAAAGAAGTTTTACATATGTTTAACAATATGTACTCGTATTATTTTTATCTGTTTTTCGATTTTGCTGGTTATTCATTTATGGCTTTAGGAATTGGTAAAATGATGGGAATTAATGTGCCTGTAAACTTTACAAATCCATTTGTTGCAGTTAACCCACAAGACTTCTGGAGAAGATTCCATATAAGTCTTGGCGAATGGCTTAAAGATTATTTTTTCACTCCATTATATATGTTCTTAACAAGGAAAAAAAGTTTGAAAAAATTTCCTGTATTAAGACAAAATATTGCATTAATAATGACTTTCCTATTAATGGGTTGCTGGAATGGATTTAAGTTAAATTACATTTTAAGCGGAACGTTGTTAGGAATATTCTCAGCAGTTCACAACACATATGTAATTCAATGTAAGAAAAAGGGTAAAGATGTATTTTTTGGAAATATGAATCCAATTATGATTAAGATAATTAGCATTATTTTAGTTTTTAATACTTTTGCATTTGCACTTTATATTTTTAGCGGAAAATTTCCATTTTTAAATTAATTGTATGAAATTTTGTTTCGAACAGAAGGATTTTATTGAACATTCGGTTGAACCAGAACGAATAGCTGTTATTGATAAAAACAGAGAACTTACCTGGCTTCAATTCGAAACCGAAGTAAATAATATCTGCTTATTTTTTAAACAACAAAGTTGGGATAACATAGGAAAACCAATTATTCTTTATGGACACAAACAGGCAGAAATGATTAAAGTAATGTATGCAATGATGAAACTTAACATTACATACATACCAATTGATATTATTTACCCGAAACAACGCATTTTAATAATTCAACAATTAGCAAATGTAGATTTAATTTTAAATTGCACCGATAATTTCCTTGGCTTCAAGAACACTACCGAAGTACAAGTAAAATCAAATGAACTCATAATTCACAAAGAAGATTCAACTCCGGTTTTATCAAGCAGTATTTACCCTGATCCATTAATTTATATTATTTTCACATCAGGCAGTACAGGCGAACCAAAAGGAGTACAAATTTCGACTAAAGCTGTTCAATCATTTACAAACTGGATGGCTAATGATTTCGGATTTACTTCAAAAGATGTATTTATAAATATTGCAAATTTTAGTTTCGACCTATCAGTATATGAAGTAATGACCTTTGGTGTTTTAGGATCTACTATACTTTTAAATGACCTTGACATTACCAAAGATGCAGAATTATTAATGCAAAGAGTTGAAAAACACCAAGGCACAATTTGGGTTTCTACTCCTTCCTTTGCTCTTACCTATGCGAGAATCGGTTATGATTCAAGATTAAATTCTTTAAAATATTTTTTATTTTGTGGCGAAACACTTCCGCATACAACTGCTGCAACATTATACAAAGAATATCCTGATGCAATAATTTTTAACACTTATGGTCCTACAGAAGCTACAGTTGCTACTACACAAATAGAAATAACAAAAGAAATTATCGATAAATATAATCCACTACCTGTAGGTTACCCTAAACCCGAATGCGAAATTCTTATTGAAACTGAAAATCCAGAAGAAAAAGAAGGCGAACTCGTAATTGTTGGCGATCATGTTTCTGTAGGTTATTTTAACAACGAGGAATTAAACAAACAAAAATTCTTTTTACATAATGGTAAGCGTGCATTTAGAACCGGTGACTTAGCTTATTACCAAGACAAAATGCTTTTTTGCAAAGGCAGAAACGACGACCAGATTAAAATGCATGGATTTAGAATTGAGCTAAACGAAATAACAAATGCAATTTGCAAAAACGAACTTGTTTCTTCTGCAGCAACTGTAGGTCTTAAAAGAAACAATGAAGTAAAAAAAATTGTAAGTTTTGTTATTCCTAAAATTGCAATTGAAAAAACTGAGCTCAATAAAATTCTTTTGCCTTTTCTAGAAAAATCATTACCATATTATATGATCCCCGGAGATATAGATATAGTATCAGACTTTCCATATAGTACAAGCCACAAAATTGACAAGAAAAAACTTACTGAAGAATACCTAAAAAGGCAGTTTAATAACGATTAGAATAATTGTTTTTTTCTTGATTCCCGCCTCTGTTGGAGTTATCTCCAACAGCTTTACTAGAATTTCCTCAAATAAATAATGAAAAATGCACATTAACAATGTACAATTCACAAGGGATACTTGTTCGTAAAATTGAAAATATCACAACAAATAAAATAACGATTGAGAAAGATAATTTAATGAATGGGCTTTTCTTTGTTCAACTACAATCTGATCAGCAAATAATTTCAACTGGAAAATTAATTGTTGAATAAGCACAGTTTGTAACACCACCCAACCTCGTCCTCGTTTTCAACGAGGATGTAGGTATTAAAAAAAATAAAAAGACTTATTACAAAATGTTATAAAGTCCTCGTTGCAAACGATGACTAGGATTTTAAAAAAGATTAAAACTTCCTAAACCCAATAATTTCTCTAACTTCATTTATTGTTTTTGTAGCACTAACCCTTGATTTTTCTGCACCTTGATTTATTACTTTGCGTAAATAATCATTATCAGACTTCAATTCAATTATTCTCTCGCGAATTGGTGTAGTAAAATTAATAATATCTTCTGCAAGTTGTTTTTTTAGATCACCATATCGAATTGAGCAATCGTTATATTTTTCTGTAAAAAAAGTTACAGTTTCAGATGTTGAAACAACTTTTAAAAGTGTAAATAAATTTTTAATTGATTCAACCATTTCCTGATTTGGAACAGTAGGTCCCGCATCAGTTACAGCACGCATAACTTTTTTTCTAATTACTTCAGGTTCGTCGGCTAAATTAACTGCGTTACCTTCCGATTTTCCCATTTTTCCAGAACCATCAAGTCCTGGTATTTTTACTAATTCTTGTCCAAAATTATATGCAGTAGGTTCTGGAAAATAATCAACATTGTACATTCTGTTAAAACGAGCTGCAAAATTTCTTGTCATTTCTAAATGCTGTTCCTGATCTTTTCCCACAGGCACTTTTAACGCACGGTGAATAAGAATATCGGCAGCCATTAAAACAGGATAAGTTAATAATCCCGAGTTTACATTATTTGGTTGTTTTCTTGCTTTATCTTTAAAAGTTGTACAACGTTCTAGTTCGCCCATATAGGCATTCATATTTAACAAAAGATACAATTCTGGTATTTCAGGAATATCAGATTGTCGGTAAAGTGTACATTTTTCAGGATCAATTCCACAAGCTAAATATTCAACTAATACCTGTTTGGTTGTATCAAATAAATTTTCTGGAGTTGGATGAGTAGTCAGTGAATGATAATCGGCAATAAAGAAAAAGCAATTACTTTCTTCCTGCATTCTAACAAAATTTTTCATGGCACCAAAATAATTTCCAAGGTGCAAATTTCCGGTCGAGCGAATTCCGCTTAATACAATTTCCATAATTTATTTTTTTACAAAACTACTAAAAGAAAATATCCCACAAATATACTATTACAATATATCTTGCTAATTTTCCTGCAGTCATGAATATAGTTACTTTATAAACGTTTATTTTTAACAGTCCCAATGCCACAGCTATTATATCTCCAACTATTGGCAACCAGGTTAAAAATGCTGCCAGTCCAGTATATTTGGCAATTCTGATCTGCATTTTTTCTAATTTCTCTTTTTTAATTCTTAAATATTTTTCAATCCACGACCACTTTCCTAAATATCCCAAACCATAACTAGACATTCCTCCAAGTGTATTTCCAATAGTTGCAATGGTTATAGACCAGAAAGCATCATAACCGCCAGCAACCATACCAACAACAACAGCATCTGAGCTAAACGGAACAATAGTAGCTGCTAAAAAAGAAGCAAAAAATAATCCGGCATAACCAAGTTCGAACCAGTAAGGCATATTAGAATTTAGGATTTACGAATTAGGAATTATTTTTTTATCACTAATGTCATTCTGTCCGCCGCGGCGGAGTATTGAAGAATCTGTTAATTCCAAAATTAGATGTTTCGCTATGCTCAACATGACAGATTCTTAACTTGTGAAAAATACACTTTGTGTTTATTTATTTAGAGTTTTCTTTATTTTCAGCTTCAAATACATTACTTAAAGTTTCGCTAACAGACGGGTAAATTTGTACAATTAACTTACTTATAGGATTATATAAAAGAGAGTTATTTCTTATTTCATCTTTAAGAAATAATCCATTTTTATCATATTTGTTTGTAAGTAGTATTACAACACTTAAAATTACAATTGTTTTAGCAGCACCAATAATTGCACCTGCAATTCTATTTGGCAAACCTAAGGCAGCAGATTTTACTAATTTATCGACACCCTTTGCAACTAAGAAAACAACAATTACAATAAGTAAAAAGGTTACTGAAAATGATATTAGCGGAACATAATCTGATTTTATTTCAAACCATTTAGAAAGATAGCCAGCCACAAAACCCGAAAAATGAATACCTCCATATAAGCCTAGCATTAGCGCAGCCAAAGAAGCAATTTCAATAATAAAACCTTTGGTAAATCCTTTGTAACCAAACCATAAAATGGGAATAAGCAAAACTAGATCAATAAAATTCATATTAAAAATATTTTCATCAAAAGTAGAAAGCAAAGTAGAAACAAAAAACTTTTTCTATAAATTTCACCCAAAAAATATTTAAGTTTGTGTTTAAATAGAATATTATTTAATGGCAATTATTCAATCCCTAATAAGTTGGCTTCATATTAAACGAATGACTCAGATTGATTTATTTCGCAAATATCCGGTTGACGTTCAAATGGAAACAAATTATAAGTTATTAAAAAAAGCTCGCGATACCGAATGGGGTAAAAAGTATGATTTTGCAAGTATTTTTTCAATAACCGATTTTCAAAATAGAATTCCATTATCCGATTACGAAAGTTTAACTGAAGACATAACACGGTTAAGAAAAAACGAGCAAAATATATTATGGCCATCAGAAATAAAATGGTTTGCAAAGTCATCTGGTACTACTAACGATAAAAGTAAATATATTCCTGTTAGTCGCGAAGCTCTTGAAGATTGCCATTTTAAAGGAGGTAAAGATTTAATCGCATTATTTTCTGCTCAGCGTCCTGAATATGAGTTATTCAAAGGAAAAACACTTGGTCTGGGAGGAAGTCATCAAATAAATGATTTTAATAACGAATCATACTATGGCGATTTATCGGCAGTATTAATTCAGAATTTACCATTTTGGGCAGAATTTATGAGAACACCCAATCTTGAAATTGCATTAATGGATGAATGGGAAAGCAAAATAGAAAAGATGGCTCATGTTACCATGAAAGAAAACGTAACCAGTATTGCGGGTGTACCTTCGTGGACTTTAGTTCTTATGAAACGTATTTTAGAACTGTCGGGCAAAAAGGATTTAACAGAAACATGGCCTAACTTAGAGGTTTTTGTTCATGGTGGTGTAAGTTTTGAACCATACAGAGAACAATTTAAAAAACTATTTCCATCTGATAAAATGAGTTATATGGAAACATATAATGCATCCGAAGGTTTCTTTGCTATACAAGATGATTTGAATACTCACGACATGTTGTTAATGCTTGATTACGGGATTTTTTATGAGTTTATTCCAATGGAAGAATTTGGAAAAGAAAACCCAAAAGTACTTTCAATAGGTGATGTAGAAATTGGTAAAAATTATGCTATTGTTATTTCAACAAATGCGGGACTTTGGAGATATATTATTGGCGATACTGTTAAATTCACCTCACTTTATCCCCATAAAATTGTTATAACAGGACGCACAAAACATTTTATTAATGCATTTGGCGAAGAATTGATTATTGAAAATGCTGAACAATCAATAAAAATAGCATGCGAAAAAACACATGCTCAAATACGTGAATATACAGCTGCGCCTGTGTATATGACTGAATCATCAAAAGGAGCACACGAATGGTTATTTGAATTCTCGGAGCAACCTTCAAATATTGATTATTTTATGGAGGTTTTAGACAATGCATTAAAATCTGTAAACTCTGATTATGAAGCGAAAAGATATAGAAATATGTCTTTAGAATTTCCTAAATGTACCATTATTCCTGAAGGAATTTTTTACAAATGGCTAAAAGAAAAAGGAAAACTTGGCGGACAACATAAAATTCCACGATTAGCTAATCATCGCGAATACGTTGATGAGCTTATTACCCTTAAAAACAACAGTGTTAAATGAAAATTATATCACTAATATTTCTTTTTGTTATTTTTAATTCTTCTGACTTAATTCCCATTAAGCATTTTCCCGCAAAAGCTGAAATTGTTTTAAGTAATACTCTTGGAAATATTTATTCGGTAAATGAAAATAATTTAATTCTTTATAATAACGAAGGACAAAAACTATTTTCATACTCAAATTCTTTTCTTGGTAATATTTCTTTTGTTGATGTATCTGATCCAATGAGAATACTTCTTTATTTTAAAGATTTTAATAAAGTAGTTTTTTTA
This sequence comes from uncultured Bacteroidota bacterium, assembly GCA_903837285.1. Classification (GTDB taxonomy): domain Bacteria; phylum Bacteroidota; class Bacteroidia; order Bacteroidales; family GWA2-32-17; genus GWA2-32-17. The sequence continues at coordinate 36,889 of CAILUD010000132.1, forward strand.
TCAAATAAATTAACAGAAATTGGAAGTCCAATTGAATTAGACAATGCAGGTTACAGCCAGGTAAGTGCTTGCTGTACCTCAAACTCTGGAGGATTCTGGATTTTCGACTCCCAAAAATTTCAACTAATTCGTTTAAATAATAATTTGGTTGCCGACAGAGAAGGAACAATAATTCAATCAATATATAACAAAAGTGAAAATATAGCTGTAAAACTTATAGAAGAAAGCGACCAAATTTATATGTCGATTCCACAAATAGGGATTTTAATTTTTGACAAATTTGGAGTTTATAAAAAAACAATACCTTTAATTGGCATTAAATATTTTCAAATTATTGGAGATAAAATTATTTATTTATCAGAAAACAAACTTTGCTCGTATTCACTTACCAATAACGCTGAAATTCAGACAATTCAACTGGATTTAAAAATAAAATCAGTTTCTGTCTACAAAAACTTATTGATAGCTTTAAGCGATGATGAAATATTTATTTATAACCTATAATCAAGTTATATCAATAAATTTCGAATATTTTAAAACTGAATTATTTAAAAATTCTCCATTTGTTAATTAAAAAAAAAATCTTGTGATAAAATAATTTGTATTTTCGGATATTAAAAAAAGACTAAAAAATGGGAATGCATATAGCCATAGCAGGCAACATTGGATCAGGTAAAACGACACTCACAGGGATGTTGGCAAAACATTACAAATGGGAAGCACATTACGAAGATGTGGAAGATAATCCATATCTAAACGATTTTTACGAAGACATGCATCGTTGGTCTTTTAATTTGCAAATTTATTTTTTAAACAGCAGATTTAGTCAGATTGTTGAAATTCGCAAATCTGCAAAAACTGTTATTCAAGACAGAACCATTTACGAAGATGCTTTTATTTTTGCTCCAAATCTTCATTCAATGGGGTTAATGTCATCAAGAGATTTCGAGAACTATTTCACTCTTTTTAACATCATGACTTCGCTCATACAGCCTCCAGACTTGCTTATATATCTTCGCGCATCTGTACCTAGATTAGTGGAGCAAATTCAAAGCAGAGGCAGAAAATATGAAAGTGGAATTCGGTTGGATTATCTTAAGAAATTAAATGAACGTTACGAATCATGGATTTCTGGATATAATATTAGTAAGCTATTAGTAGTTGATATCGATAAAATTAATTTCAGTCAAAAACCCGAAGACTTAAGAGAAATCATCAATAAAATTGATGCTGAAATTCATGGACTTTTTCCTTCAAAATAATTTTTAGCCTTTCCCTTTTTCTAAATGATTATTAAGAACTATATTTTAAAAATATTAGAAAAAAATATTTTTGAGCATTTGTTCTTTATTTTATTAGGAATATTAGCAATAATTTTTTACAACGAAAGACTATATGCCGACTCTGGTTATTATATTTTTAAAGTAATTAATAACGAAAACTTTTGGGTTGAACATAACCGGTACATATTAATACTTTCTCAGCTATTCCCACTTATTGCTATTAAAATCGGACTTGGATTAAAAGCTGTTTTATATACCTATTCTGTTGGTCATGTGCTTTTTTTCTATTGTATTTTTCTTATTTCTAGATATTTTTATAATGATAAAAACGCTGGACTTTTATTAATACTAATTCAGACTTTAGGTATAATGTCTGGCTTTTTTGTGCCAATGTTTGAATTATATTACAGCACTGCATTACTAATACTTTTTACATCTATTTTATACAATTCAAATATTCGTAAAAATTTTATTATACTGGTAATTCTGGCGTTTTTTATTCTTACTGCTCATTTGTATTCTTTTGTTCTTTTTATGCTTGTTTTGGTTCTGCACGCCGAAGAATTTAAATTTAAACATATAAAATTATATCTCTTTTTTCTACTGATGATGATAGGGCTTTTTATTTTAAAAAAATATACCGCAAGCGAATACGAACAAGCAAAAACTAACGATTTTATTAATACTCTAAAAAACGGCGTTTATGATTTCGATTATATTAAATCACTTTCTGCATTTATTTGGGAATATTATAAAGAGCTACTTATTATCGAAATAATTACCTTGGGAATACTACTGTTTTCTAAAGAATTTATAAAATCATTTTTAATTGGTTTAGCATTTATAGGTACCCTTGCTATGATAAATATATCAGGCTATGGTTTTGAACATACCCGTTATCAAGAACAGGTATACTTCCCTTTATCTTTTGTAGCTGCTTATCCATTTTTATTTTATGTAATTAAAAATAAAAACATTTTTTTTAAAATTATATTTTCTTTTGTAATTTTTATAATTATAATTTTCAGAATAAATGGAATAACAACAGACAGTAAATATTTCTCAGGTAGGGTTCAAGAGATGGAAAGTCTTATAGAAAAAGCCAGACAAAATGGAGGCTGTAAATTTATTGTAGATGAAAGCACTCTTAAATTTGAATCAAATTGGTCATATCCTATTGAAACAATGTTATTATCTTCAAGCAACAACAAAAATAGCCTAACAATTTGCACAAAAGAAGATATTGATTTTAATCAAAATAGAATAACCGTAACGTCGACTAAATATTTATTCAGGAAATGGGATATTTATTATATAAAATCTTTAAATGAAAATTACTTCAAACTCGATAATAGTGAGTATAAAGATTTGAAATAAAATGAATGGCCAGCCCGAATTATATAAAAAACTAAAAGAACTTGAAATATCTTATACATATCACGAGCATCCTCCTGCGCCTACTATTGAAATTGCAATGCAATATTGGAAAGACTTAAATGCTTCGCATTGTAAAAATTTATTTTTTAGAAATCATAAAGGAAATAAACATTATCTGGTTATTTTAGAACATAAACAGAATCTTGATATTCATTCGTTAGAAAAAATATTAAAACAGGGTAAAATATCTTTTGCTTCGGAAAAAAGAATGATAAAATATTTGGGTTTAACTCCAGGTTCAGTTTCACCATTTGGATTAATTAACGATATTCATCATGAAGTTATAGTATTTATTGACCAAAATCTTAAATCAAGTAAAACAATTAGTTTTCACCCAAACATTAATACCGCATCGTTAATTATTGAATTTGACGACTTTATGAATTTTTTAACAGATTGTGGTAACTCTTTTAGATTTATAAATATGATTGAAAAATAATTTAAATTGACGGTATTCAGTTTTTTCTTATTTTTGAATAATGATTAAAGTATTATATACCATATTAATTGTAGCAATAATTTTATTTCAATCACCGCAATACACTATTGCTCAATCTATTCCAACAGCAGAAGAGAACATTCCATATTTGGTTACTTTTGGCAGTCAAAGCGAAATAAAATGGGGTGATGACGATTTTTGTGAAGTTTTCTTCTTTGTAATACCAACATCACAAGTTAATCCGGTTTATATTAGGGTTTATGATCCAGATTGTGGTGGAGAACTTGACGAAGCAAAAGGAGCATTTGATACTAAAACAGCTTACTCTGTTTATGGCGGAAAACGCTGTATTTCTGATCCTGACGCGCAAGGAACTGAACCTAAAGGCAACTATAAAAGTGGAAATTTACTGGCAACAAAAACCTTTGCCGAGAATATTAAATATGATAAAAACTGGTATACATTTGGACCATTTAACCCAACCGAAGGAGAATTAAGTACTGAATATGGTGGTTATATTTTTAAGGTTATAGCACAAGGTATATCTGGCGACGATGGAAACTTATATCGTTATTTTATAAGTACTCAGCCTGATGAAAACAAAGCTATAGAAGGAAGTAACGCTTTTACTTTCGAATACACATTTAGAATGCATGATAATGTAAGCAACGTTTCGCATATTTATCCTTATATTACAAAAGATGTAACTTCAGTTAAGATTTTTAACTTTGATTGGGATAATGATGGTGTTATAAGAATTATTTCTGTAGCTAAAAATGGTGCAGCTGCAAAAGTCTCTGCCGAAGGCAGTTGGGAAACAAGCACTCACATAATTGTTGCTGAAGAAAAAAATACTTCTCTCGATATTCAATTTGTTAAGAACAGAACTTTAGCGATAAAAAATAATAATGTTGTAATTTATGTTACTAACCAATATGGTGACCAGATGCCATTTTTTACAGCTCCTATAGGCGGCATACCAAAATTTAAAGGAAAAATAATTGCAACTCAAATTGACAAAAAGAAAAAATAATGTTTAAAGTTTTATTTAGTATTTTTCTATTTGTTATATATTTTAATATTTTAGTGTTTTCTCAATCTTATAGATTTAAAGTTTACGATTCAGAAAAAGATGGGATTTATCCTTACATATATTCACTTCATCAGGATTCATTAGGCTTTTTATGGATTGGAACCGGAGAAGGTTTATACCGATTCGATGGACACTCTTTTAAAAATTATAATCTCGATAACATAAGCGAAAATAATTTTATTTCATCAAGTATAACAGATAATAAAGGTAACAATTGGTTTGGGCATGATAATGGAAAAATTTCTTTTTTTAATGGGAAAAACTTTGAAAACATTAAAATCCCATATGAGAATACGGGAGCAATAAATTCCATTGTAATTGGATACGATGGTTCGATATGGGCATCAACGCAAAACAAAGGTATTTGCAAAATAACAACTGACAAAAACGGCAAACATACTAAGCTCTACTCTAAAGCATTTGAAGGGCAACAAATTTACTGTATGAGTTTATTCAAAAATAATATTCTGGTAGGAACGGGAAATGGATTATTTCTTTTTAATCCATTAAAACCTGATGTTATAACAGAAGTTAATGGTAGCCCTTTATCTAAAATTGAATGTATCTTTTTTTCTAAATCTACAGGAATATACTTTTTAGGAACAGAAGATGCAGGATTGTATTCATATTCAGGAAACGAAATCAAAGAGATATATCCTGAATTAAAATTGTCAGAGATATCTATAAAAGATATTGTTTGCGAAGATAATGGAAGTATATGGATAGGCACAATGGGGAAAGGAGTTGTAAATATTCCTTTTTCCGAAACAACAAATTCTTTTAAAACTCCTATTATTTTTAATCAATCAAATGGGTTAAACTCACTTAATATTAAAAAATTGTTTTTTGATAGGGAAGGAAATATTTGGATAGGCACATATGGAAATGGGTTGATAACATTCCTCGAGAATTTTTTTACATTTATTTTGCAAAATGAAGATAAAGCAATACCAGTTTATTCAGTTCACCCAGGTAAAGATTGTATATGGACAGGAACAATAGGCAAACTAATAAAACTATTTCCAGAACAAATTAACGCTCCAATATATTTCTCAAAAAAAGAAGGTATTCCAGATGATAAAATAACGTCCATCTATCTTGATAAAGATCAAACACTATGGATTGGCACCGAAAAAAATGGCTTATATACTTTTGATACAGAAAAATGTAAAGCAACGCCTTACTTTATTTCTGAAGATCAACTAAATAAATCTATCAGTTCAATTGATGGTTTTGGTGAAAACATTTTTGTTGGTTCACATAATGGATTAATTATTGTTAACAAAGACAAGTCAACACATCAAATTCTAACTACTGTTGACGGTCTTCCTCATAATTTTATAAATCATATTGTAACCGATGTTAATTCGAATGTCTGGATTGCTACTCCAACGAATTTTTTATGTAAATACAGTCAAAAAGGAATAGAGAAAATAAAAGTCAGCTTAACTGATGATTTGTTAAAAATTAATTCACTTGCATTTGATACAAAAGGAAGATTATGGCTTGCCACGTATGGGAATGGAGTATTTGTTAAAAAAGACAGCACTTTTCAAAATTATTCTTCAAATAAAGGATTATTATCTGAATATTGTTATAGTCTTCTTGGCGACGAAACTGGAACTGTTTGGGTTGGCCACCGGCAAGGATTAAGTGCAATTTATCAGAACTCTGTTAAGCAATTTGGAAAAAACAGGGGAGTAATAACTGACTGTAATTTAAATGCAAATTGTATTGATAATTCAGGAATCATGTGGATTGGAACTACAGATGGGATATTAAGATATGATTTTAGAAAAAATTCTGTTAATCGAATACCGCCAACAGTAATTATTACTTCTGTAAAATTTAACGAGAATGAGGTTAGTGATTTTAACGAAATTGTTATGCCTTATTCTAAATATAAAGTTAAAATTGATTTTGCGGGCATTACTTTTCGTAACCCAGAGATGGTAACTTATCAATACAAATTAGAAGGATTTGATTTAGAATGGTCAGATCCTACTTTAAATACTTCTGCGATATTTTTCCCTCTCGAAGAAGGAAATTATACTCTGCTTATTAAAGCATTTAATGCACATGGCATTTCTAACAATGAGCCGTATAAACTTTCGATTTTAATTGAATCGCCATGGTGGAAAAAATGGTGGGCTATTTTACTCTTTGTTTTAATATTCATTTATGGTTTTTATTTATTTATAAAAATCAGAGAAAGAAACCATAGAAGAACTGAAGAAATTTTACAACGAACACTAGACGAAAGAACGAGTGAAGTGGTAAGCCAGAAAGAATTAATTGAACAAAAAAATAAAGATATTACTGATAGTATAAATTACGCTAAACGTATTCAGGAAGCAATTTTACCTTCACCATCAAAATTACATTCAGTATTTCCCGATTCTTTTGTTTATTATTTACCCAGAGATATTGTTAGTGGTGATTTTTATGTTTTTTATCAAACAAAAGAGAAATTTGTTTTGATTTGTGCTGACGCAACCGGACATGGAGTTCCGGGTGCCTTTATGTCATTAATTTGTTCTACTATTTTAAAAGATATTTTACAAAAGAAACATGTTTTCTCTCCTTCACAAATTTTACACGAATTAGATAAAGAATTGCAAACCTCACTTCAATCAGAAGAAAATCACCAAGCTACAGACGGGCTTGATGTTTCTGTCTGCGAATTTAATTTTGAAACAAATGAAATGACTTTCGCTTCGGCTATGCGCCCTTTACTACTTTTTAGAAATAATACGTTAGAATATATTAGAGGTAGTAAATTTTCAATTGGCGCTTCACGACATTTTGTTGAAAAAGAATTTACCGAGCATAGTTTTAACTTAAATTCCGGTGACTGCATTTATCTGTTTTCTGATGGATTTCCAGATCAATTTGGTGGTGCTCATTCTAAAAAATTAAAAATTAGCGGTTTGCAAAAATGGATAAATTCAATCCATAATTTACCAATGAAAGAGCAAAATTTAAAACTACAGGAACTATTTAATAATTGGAAAATATCTCAACCTCAAATTGATGATGTTTTAGTTATTGGTATCAAATATAAACAATTCTAACTGGCTTGGTATTTGATATTACCGAGAACTATTTTAAAAAAATGTAGAGTTAATTTTTGTTAAACCAATTAAAACTTCGTTAAAGAATTAGGAATGCGAATGCATAATCATTAGTTTTGCTCATCAAAAGATTAAATATTTAATAAAATAAAAAATTATGAACAAGATTTCATTATTTTTAACTGCAATTTGTTTCGTAGGAACAACAGCAGTTGTAAATGCACAAACAAAAGAAGCAAAAATTACTTTTGCTGAAGAAACTTTTGATTTTGGTAATATGGCCGAAGAAAAAGGGCCAGTAACTAAAGAATTTACTTTTACCAATACTGGAGCTGCACCACTTATTGTGCAAAATGTTAAAGCTTCTTGTGGTTGTACTACTCCCGACTGGACAAAAGATCCAGTTTTACCTGGTAAAAAAGGAATTGTTAAAGCAACTTACAATCCTCAAAACCGCCCTGGGCAATTTAACAAAACTATCACTGTTACTTCTAATGCAGAAAACAATACAGTAATTTTAACTATAAAAGGTGTAGTTAATCCTAAACCAGTTACTTTAGAAGACACTTATCCAATGCAAATGGGCGGACTACGCTTAAAATCAAATCATATTGCATTAATAAAGGTATTTACTACAGAAACTAAAACAGATAGTTTGCAAATTATTAATACTTCTGCTGAAGATGTAAAAATGACTTTCGAAAAAATACCTGATCATATTAAAATTAAAGCTATACCCGAAACTCTAAAACCAAATGCTAAGGGCGTTATAATTGCAACCTATGATGGTTCAAAACAAACAGATTGGGGTTTTATTATGGATAGAGTAGATTTAATTTTAAATGGAAAATTTGATGCAAATAATAGAATTTCTATTAGCGCAACCGTTGACGAAGATTTTACAAAATTAACACCCGAGCAACGCGCAAATGCTCCAAAAGCTAACTTCGAATCAAAAGATTTTAATTTCGGAACAATAAAAGAAGGAGAATCTTCAAGCTACGATTATAAATTAACTAATGATGGAAAAACTGATTTACTAATTCGTAAAGTAAAAGCATCATGCGGTTGTACTGCAGCTACTCCAAGCGAAACAACTATTAAACCTGGTAAGTCAACTACTATTAAATCTACATTTAATTCAACAGGTAAACCAGGAAAACAGAATAAAACAATTACTGTAATAACCAACGACCCAGATAACAGCAACATAACTCTTAGAATATCTGGCGATGTTGAAAAAGTAGAACAAACTCCAACTCCAAATAAATAATATTTAAAATAAAACTTAAAAGGGCTGTCAGTAAAAGACAGCCTTTTTTCGTATTGAACAATTCTTTAAGACTAATAATGGCAAACTTTATATCGAACATGTTGGAGTTATCTCCAAAAGCTCAGCAGAATATTTCATGATAAAAAAACATTTTTGCAAAGAGTTTATTTAGGAAGGCCCATTGTAAAATAAAAGACGGCTTTTTTGCGTAAATAATAATTCTTTAACACTAAAAATGGCAACCTTTATAAAAAATATCCGTCTATTTAAAGAATTTAAAATTGATGCTTTAAAAAAAGTCGTATTTTAGTAAATTAATAGAACAAATTATGAGTAAAAGTATTATTCTCGCAATGTTTGTAATCGCACTGTTTTTTAGCAACTTAACATTTGCGCAAAATTCAGAAAACCAAACCGAATGGAAACTTTATAAAGAAGTTACAGGACTTCAAATTTTTTCTTCTAATTTAGATTGCAACGATAATCAAAATGGCATTCACAATCGTTTTGTGAATTTTCAATTTATTAACACCACCACCGAAACGATAGATATTTCATGGCAATATGAATTCTGGTATAATGAAAAATGTACTACTTGCGATAAACCAGCAACTGTAGAAAATACTTATAAAATCACACTTACCCCAGGCGAAAGCGTTGAGGGTGATTGCAATAACACATATTCATCCGGATTAAAAATATTTTCAAGTTTTATAAATACTGCTCGAGGAAGTAAATTAACAAAATTTGAATTCAAAAATCTTGAAGTAACTTTTAAATAATGAACATGAAACTAAATATTAAATACAAGATTTTCTTATTGATAGTTCTTATTGGTGCTTTATCTTCAGAAAGTAAAGCTCAATGTAGTATTTCAATAGATACTGTTTATTATAATGGCATCGGATTTATAACACCCGACACCATTAAAATCTGTGAGGGAGATGCTGTAACTCTTACCTCAGAAGGTGGCTGCCCAACCTACATGATGAACAATAATTTTAATGCCGGTTCTATAGGTGCAGGCTGGCAATCGAATGCTTCACCAATGTTAAATAATCCATGTGGAACTGGAGTTGATGGCTCTACCTATTTATGGATTGGACCTGCAACAACTTTTCCGAGGGAATTAGTAACTATTGGATATAATGTTACAACATCGTGTTCAATTTGTTTTGATATGATGTATGCCAATCAAAGTTCTGGCGTATCTCCATGTGAAGGACCTGACGAGCCAACCGAAGGAGTACATTTACAATATTCAACAGTTGGAGCAACCGGCCCTTGGTTCGATATTAATTATTGGGACCCTTTAGGTGGAAGTGATCCAACATTAACTACATGGAATAACTATTGCGAAAATGTTCCAGTAAATGGTTTAGTCTGGTTTCGCTGGTACCAAACTAATACTTCAGGTGATGTATACGACCATTGGGGATTAGATAATGTTCAAATTTTTTGCCCACCACCTTCTCAAACGGTTACTTGGACAGCAAATGGAACAAATATTTCAAGTGTTTTTAATCCACCTGTTCAATCACCTACAGTAAGTACCAACTATCAAGTAACTGTATCTGACGGAACACTCTCAGCTACAGATCAGGTATATGTTCAGGTCTATCCTACACCAACTCTCACAATAAGTGGACTTAACCCTAGTTATTGTTCAACAGCAGCTTCCTCTGCATTAACGGGCACTCCAACACCAGGTGTGTTTTCTGGTCCAGGAATCACAGGAACTTCATTTAATCCAACAACTGCAGGTATTGGTACTCACACGATTACTTATCATTCTTATTATATAACAACTAACACATCAACCGGTCCGCAAACAATATTCAATGATGATTTTAGTACCAATACCGGATGGACTGGCTATGGCTCTGGTGGCTGGACAAGAGGAGTTGCAACTGCAAGTGCAGGATGCTCTGGATCTCAGGATCCATCAACTGACCATACTACCTCTGCTGATAATAATATTATAGGTACATATATTGGAGCTTGTTATCCTGCAAGTATGACCCAAACTTATTGGTTAACTTCTCCTACTATAAATTGTTCAAATTTAAATACTTGCTCGATAGAATTTTATAGTTTTAGCGGATGTGAATCTCCTTCCTATGATCACATGTATGTTGATGTTTCTTCTAATGGAGGCGGCACCTGGACTAGCGTTTACTCAAATACGACTTCTGTAACAGAATCTGCATGGACTTTAAGAAGTTATCCTACTACACAAGCAAATAATTGTGCTACCTTTAAAGTACGTTTTGGAATGGGAGTTACAGATGGTTCCGTTCAATACGCCGGTTGGAATATTGATGATTTTAAAGTTAAATGTAATGGTACAATAACAGTAACTGATACTCTGTGTGATTTTACAACAACACAAAACGTTCAGGTATTTTCGCAACCGTCATCAACTTTTAGTCTAGTAAATAATATTTGCCAGACTTCCACAACAACATTCACATATACCGGAACTTCGCCAGCTACAGCCACTTATACCTGGGATTTTGCAGGAGGTACAATTATTTCCGGAAGCGGACAAGGACCATACGTTGTTAGTTACGCTAATGCAGGTGCTCATAACATAACATTAACTGTTACAGATGGAGGATGCTCATCAGTTGTTACAACAAATATCTTAACTGTTTTACCTTTTGGTGATCCTCTTTGCTGCATTGCTCCAACATCAAATGCTGGTACTGATGCAAGTATTTGTCAATTAGCATATCCTTTACAAGCAGTTGCTAGTCTTGGCACCGGCACCTGGTCGCAGATATCCGGTCCCGGCACAAGTAGTTTTTCAAATGTAAATTTAGCAACAGCAACGGTTACCGTAACAACTGCTGGCACTTATACTTTCCAATGGTTCGAGAACAATGGAACAAATTGCACTAACTTCGATCAGGTTGATATAACATTTACTCAACAACCTATAGCCAATGCCGGCATCGACGGACAAACATGTTCTTTAAGTTTTACCATGGCAGCAACTCCTTCAGTAGGCACAGGCACATGGGCACAAGTTTCTGGTCCTGGCACATCAACATTTGTAACCCAGGGAGCTGCAACTTCAGTTGTTAACGTTACCGTTCAGGGAAGTTATACATATAGCTGGACCGAAAATAATAATGGTTGCACAAGCACCGATAACGTAGTTATTAATTATGCGGTACAACCAGTTGCCAGTGCAGGAGCAGATAATTCAGTATGTTTGCTTACATATCAACTTCAGGCAGTACCGTCAGTAGGTGCAGGCACATGGACTTATACCGGCCCCGGCATAGCAACATTCGTAAATGCAAACAATGCAAACACAAGCGTAACAGTTACTTTAGGCGGTGCATATAATTTTACATGGACAGAAAATAACGGACTTGGTTGCGTTAGCAGCGATATAGTAGTAATTACATTTACACAACAACCTGTAGCA
>CAILUD010000133.1 GCA_903837285.1 uncultured Bacteroidota bacterium
TGCCTTTTTGGTGTAGATATAAATCCTAATTCGGTAAAAATATGCCGTTTGCGATTGTGGATTGAATTATTGAAAAATGCATATTACAAAGCACCCGATTTTACGGAACTGGAAACCCTTCCCAATATCGACATAAATATCAAATGCGGCAATTCGCTGATAAGCCGCTATGCATTGGATGCTGATATTAAAAAAGCACTTAAAAGCAGCAAATGGAGTATCGATAGCTACCGCCTTGCCGTAATGACCTATCGCAATGCACAAAGCAAAGACGAAAAACGGGAAATGGAACAATTGATTTCGCGTATAAAAAACGATTTTGAAAGCGAAGTAGCCATTAATGATAAACGTTTGCTGAAACTCAACAAAAGCAAAGGCGAATTATTTGCATTAACCACACAAATAACACTATTTGAACGAACCAAAGCCGAAACCGCAGCATGGAACAAACAGGTAAAAACTTTAAGCGATACCATTGCCCAATTAGAGCAGGAAATAGAAGAAATAAAAAGCAATAAAATATATGAAAATGCTTTTGAATGGAGGTTTGAGTTTCCCGAAGTACTGAATGATGACGGGGATTTTGTGGGTTTTGATGTGGTGATTGGAAATCCGCCGTATATTGAGCATAAGAAACTAGCAAATATTAGTAGTTTTTTAAGATTAAATTATACTGTTTATTACAGTAGTGCTGATATTAGTAGTTATTTTTTTGAATTAGGAGCAAATATCTTAAAAGTAAATGGGTTTTTTACATTTATAAATACAAATAAATTTTTCAAGACTGATTATGGTAAAACATTAAGAAAATTTATTTCAGAATTTAAAATATACTCAATCGTTAATTTTGAGCAAGTTCCAATTTTTGATGAAGCATTAGTTTCTAGTTTGATTATTCTTTTTGAAAAAAACAGTAGTAAATGTGATTTTATTTTTAGTGAATTCTCAAAAGAACAATCTCCTAATAAAGATTTTGAAAAAGAAATTGAAAATAGGAAATTAACAATAGATGCAAGTTCTATTAATGAATCGGCATGGACATTTAGTGATAACATTACTACGTCATTATTTGAAAAACTTTTAAAAATTGGTAAAAAGATAAAAGAAATAAATTCTATTGAAATAAAAAGAGGTGTTACTACTGGTTATGACCCTGCTTTTATAATAAATAAAGAGATTGCAGTTAATTTTCAAAATAATGAAATAATAAAGCCTTTACTTAAAGGCACTCATATTAAAAAATATCAACTTAATCATTCTGAATTAAATTTAATCTTTACTAGAAGAGGTTACGAAATAGAATCAGATAAAAATATTAAACAGCACCTTTATAGTTTCTATGATTACTTAAAACCAAAAAACAATAATGAAATAAATGGGAGAAAACCTGGAGATTACAAATGGTTTGAAATACAAGACAATATTGCATATTATAAAAACTTTGATTTAAATAAAATTGTTTGGCCTTTAACAGCTGATAAATGGGGTTTTGCTTTAGATACTGAAAAACATTATCTTTCAAGTGGTGGATTTATGTTGATTTCTGATGAATTAAATCTTAAATACATTTTAGCAATACTAAATTCTAATTTAATGAAATTTATTTTCAATGAAATTGGTGTAATGACAGCAGGTGGAGCTTTTACATTAAAGAAATCAACAATTGAAGAGTTTCCATTAATAGAAATCTCAGAAATAGAGCAGGAACCATTTATTGATTTAGTTGACAGAATAATTGAATTAAAACAAAAAGGTGAGGATACCACTTCACTCGAAACCGAAATCGACCAATTGGTTTATCAGCTATATGGGTTGAGTGAAGAGGAGATAAAGATAGTGGAGGGCACCTCGACTTCGCTCGGTGACCAGTAGTTGACTTCGCTCGGTGACCAGTAGTTGACTTCGCTCGGTGACCAGTAGTTGACTTCGCTTGGTAACTAAGTAGTTGCCGGTCGCCGAGCGGAGTCGAGGCGATAAACTACGTCTCGACTCCGCTCGACGTCCGGAAGTAATCACTGAGGGAAAAGAAAGAACACCGAGCCAAGGTCGCCGAGCGAAGACGAGGCGAGGCGAGGTTAAAACAATGAATATGAATGGATATATGTATATTTTACTTTGTTCGAACGGAACTTACTATACCGGAAGTACAAAAAATCTGGATAAACGTATGCAGGAACACTAAAATGGTGAAGGAGCAAACTTTACGAAAAAACATTTACCTGTAATATTGGTATATTATGAATTTTTTGAAAGAATAGATGAAGCCTTTTACAGAGAAAAGCAAGTACAGAATTGGAGCAGGTTAAAAAAGGAAGCTTTAA
>CAILUD010000134.1 GCA_903837285.1 uncultured Bacteroidota bacterium
ATTTATATTTGCCTATGTTTGAACTTAGTGCAAATAACTGAAAAAACTAGGAAGATGGAAGGTTACGAAAAACATGATGACAATCAACAGAATGATCGTGAAGAGATTTATTCTAAAGCAGTAAGAGCTGGAAAAAGAACTTATTTTTTTGATGTTAAATCGACCCGAAAAGATGACTATTACTTAACAATTACCGAAAGCAAAAAAAGAATAGCTCCAGATGGTAAAATGTATTACGAAAAACATAAATTATTTTTATATAAAGAAGATTTCGAGAAATTTGCAGATGGTTTAGATGATGTTATTTCTTTTATAAGAAATAATAATTTTATACAAGAAGATATTAATAACGATGAGCAATCAAACCAAACTGTAAGTTCTGAAGTTCAAAATTCAGACTTCACTAATATTTCATACGACGATTTAGAAGCTAAAAACGGTTAGCTTAATTATACTTTTTCATTTTATCTTCAATAAACACATCATTTTTTGCAGATGATTGTATTTTAATATAAGTCATCATTGTTTCTGCTCCTGCAGAATAACATACTTCCTGAATTTTTGAAATTAATAGCAAAATTTCTTCTAATTTACCTTCTATTACTGTTTCAAAAGGACAAACTTTATAATTTAATCCTGAGTCTTTAATAAGCTCTATTGCTCTATCAACAATATTGTAGGGATTATTTGTATTACTTACAGGCAAAACTTGTATTGCAACATTTACAATCTTATTCATAGTTATTATCTTTTGATTGTCTTTTTAAGAATCCTTTAATTTCAGTTGCATTTAATTGTTTAACATTAGTCACAATATAATTTTGATTTAAAAAATATCCAAATTGATTGCACTCATCAATTGCAAATGAGAATGCATTTTTAATTGATACATCAAGAGGAATCAATACGGTAAGTGTAAAAAAGTTTTTAAAAAATCTTAGTTTCTCGGCATTACAATTATTCTTTTTTAAAACTTCATCAAATTCATTAGCTATAACTTTCTTGCGAGTTTCATCAAACAATAATCCTTCTTTTAAAAATACCACTAAAAAATATCTTAGTTTGTTATTTTTACCTCCTAACCCTGATGAAATTAAAATATGATTTTGTTCTAAAATAGAACTTTCAAGCAACATTCTACTTTCCAATAATGCAAGTTTAGCCCAGTTTGTTAATTTTTTATCAGGATTTATTAAATACTTTTCAATGGTTCTAAATGCCTCGGGCTTATCTATTAATGCTAGTTTCGATAAAATTTCTCGCTTTAATGGCAATACAGTTAATTCATTAAACAATAAATTTTTTACAATTAATGCATTTTCAATATCATCATATTTCCTTATTCTTTTAGATGTATCAAAATAATCAATTTGTTCGTCAATGGGAATTTTATCCTCAATAATTTCGAGTTTATCAGGTATTTGTCCCAATAACTCATTAATCTTACTTTGAATATTATTATCTTCCATTTATTATAAACTGTTTTGTTTTTTTATTCTCTATAGAGAGTTGATTTTCACCATCTACCCCGCCCTGAAGGGTGTGTTGAAAATCAGTTTACTCCCTTTAGGGTTACCTTCGGTGAAATCGCTTCGCTAAGTAGGGGTAATTAAATTGATTTTATAGTAAATACATTTATAAAAATATTAATCTGTTTAAAATTCAAAACAGGTTCTTTAATTTAAAACAAAAATATTAATTTTTTATTACTCTTAATTATTAATTTGACGTACTCTTTAAAAATCGGTTCTATTTAACTATTAAATTACATAAAATATTTATCTTTGCGTTTATTTAATCTAAATAATGATACTTTCTGAATTACAAGTAAACGATCAGGCAATTATTGTTAAAATAAAGGGACGCGGAGCTTTTCGTAAACGAATTACAGAAATGGGATTTGTTAAAGGGAAAAAGGTTAAAGTAATAAAACGTGCGCCTTTAAAAGATCCGGTTATTTATGAAATCATGGGCTATGAGGTTTCATTAAGAAACTCGGAAGCATCATTAATCGAAGTAATTACAGAGCTTGAAGTAATAAAAAACACAGAAAATACTGAGTCAAAAAACCTTGTAAATGAAGAATTTTTATTACAAAAAGCTACCGAAAAAGGCAAAACAATAAATGTGGCTTTAGTTGGAAATCCGAATTGCGGAAAAACAACTCTTTTTAATCACGCTTCTGGTTCACAAGAGCACGTTGGTAATTATAGTGGAGTTACGGTTGATGCAAAATCGGCAAAATTTAAACACAAGGGTTATACTATAAATATAGTTGATTTACCAGGCACATATTCGTTATCGGCATATTCACCCGAAGAATTATATGTAAGAAATTATATTTTTTCAGAATTTCCAGATATTGTAATTAATGTTATAGATAGCTCTAACATTGAAAGAAACCTTTATTTAACTACTCAGTTAATTGATATGGATATTAAGGCAGTTATTGCTTTAAATATGTTTGACGAGTTAGAAAAAAAAGGCGATAAATTTGATTTCGAGAAATTCGGAAAAATGGTAGGTTTTCCCGTTGCTCCTACTGTCAGCTCAAGAGGACGAGGTATACATTATTTAATGGATAAGGTTATTGAATTATACGAAGACAATGATCCTTATTATCGCCATATTCATATTAATTATGGTAACAATATAGAGGAGAGAATTAAAATAATTCAAGAAAAAATAAAACAAAACATTAGCCTTACCGATAAATTTTCTTCAAGATTTTTAGCAATTAAACTACTCGAAAAAGATAAAAATGTAAATGAATTAATACAAGTTTGTGAAAATAAAAGTGAAATATTAAACACTGTTTATAAAAGTATTGAGATACTAGAAAAAAGTTTAAAAGAAGATAGCGAAACCCTTGTTACCGATGCAAAATATGGCTTTATTGCAGGTGCTTTAAAAGAGACTTACAAAGATAGTCCAAACTTAATCTTAAAGAATAGCTCAAAAAAAATAGACTCTTTTCTAACTCATAAATTATTAGGTTTTCCTTTGTTTATTTTAATTATGTGGATAATGTTTCAAGCAACATTTACGCTTGGAAAATACCCTATGGGTTGGATTGACAATTTAGTAAATTTGTTAGGCAATTGGGTTAATAACAACCTTGCAGCCAGCTCGTTTAAAGATTTACTAATTGATGGTGTTATTCATGGAGTTGGAGGTGTTATTGTTTTTTTACCAAATATTTTAATACTTTTTCTGTTTATTTCATTAATGGAAGATACCGGATATCTGGCTCGTGCAGCTTTTATTGTGGATAAATTAATGCACAAAATTGGCTTGCATGGAAAATCATTTATCCCGCTTATTATGGGTTTTGGCTGCAATGTTCCGGCAATTATGTCAACTAGAACAATTGAAAGTAGAAATGATAGAATTCTTACTATACTAATTAATCCATTTATGTCGTGTAGTGCACGACTTCCTGTTTACATTTTAATTATTGGAGCCGTATTCCCTAATCACTCAGGAAACATATTATTTTCTATTTACATTTTTGGGATTATAATAGCTGCTTTAATGGCAATACTTTTCAAAAAAACATTGTTTAAAGCAAAAGATATTCCTTTTGTTATGGAGTTGCCGCCCTATAGAATGCCAACTATAAAAAACACTACAAAACACATGTGGAGCAAGGCTACGCAATACCTAAAGAAAATGTCGGGTGTTATTTTAATTGCTGCTATTATTGTTTGGGCATTAGGCTATTTTCCTCGCGAAACAAATTACACTAAAGACTATAACAATATTAAAAATAGTTTAAAAAATGAATTAATTACCCAAAATAGTACTACAGCAAATATTATAAGTATAAACGAAAAAATTAGAGAAGTTAATAATAGCATGAAAGCCGAGCATCTCGAAAATTCATATATTGGCAGAATAGGTAAATTTATTGAGCCTGTTATGAGTCCTTTAGGTTTTGATTGGAGAATGAGTGTAAGTTTAGCTGCAGGAATTACAGGAAAAGAGATAGTTGTTAGCACATTAGGAGTGCTTTTTCAAGCCGAAGGATCGCCAGGTTTAAATAATCAAACTCTAATATATAAACTTAAAAATACGACTAAAAATTCAACCTCTAAAGAAAAATTATTTAATCCATTAACAGCCCTATCATACTTAGTTTTTGTTTTAATTTACTTTCCTTGCATAGCAGCAATTGCAGCTGTTAAAAAAGAAACAGGCACATGGAAATGGGCTGCTTTTACTGTTTTTTACACCACTGCATTAGCATGGATATTAGCTTTTTTAGTACAAATAATAGGTAAATTATTTTTATAATATGATTTACGATATTTTTACAGCAATAATTTTAATTTCAGCAATAGTTATAGCTATTATTATGATATATAAATCATTTAAAGCTAAAAAAAATAAAGGCAAAGATTGTCATGATAATTGTAACTGCAAATAATTTTGAATAATTGTTAATATATTTTGTTTGTAAACTATTATTAATAATTAATCGTTTTTTTATATATTTGTATATTAAAAACAAACCCTATTTTAATTTAAAGCCATGAAAACCAGCCTATTGTATATTTTTGTTTTAGCTTTAACTCTAACCTCAGGATCTTTAAAAGCACAATCGGTAATTGAAATGACACATCCTGGTGATGCAAATCTAGTTTTACTTGTAGTTGATGCTATTGAAAAAGCTGATATCGTAATCTATCGCACTGATGATAAGATAGATGCAGAAGAATGGGATTGTATGTGGAAATTTAGACAATGGGGATTTTCTAACTTCTCTATTTATCTTACTAAAAACCCAAACGACAGTCTTTTAACTGATCCGGAAATGGGAATTAATTATCAATTAATGGGCAAAGTATTCTTTACAGATAAAAAAGACGAAAGAGGATATAAAACTCCTGGTTTCCAACTAGAAGGTGTATTCCGTAAAACTTCAGAAACAAAAACTGAAGAAAGCATTAAAAGTAAAGAAAAAGCAAGAAAAGAAGCCGAAGAAAAATTTGGCGAATAAGCTATATTTATATTCCAACATAGTTTTATATGAAATATTTTAAAATCTCTTCTCTCCTACTATTTGTATTTATTATTATTTATTCTTGTAATAACAATGTAACTCCTAAAATAATTGAAGAACACGACCAGGTGGTAAAAATATTAGAAGAGCGCGATTCAATGAGAATTATACCCAAAGATACTGCTAAGGTTAAGCCAGCTCCTAAAAAATAATGCTGAAGCCTTTTTTTTTATTTCTATTATTTTCTAATTTATTGCAAGCACAGAATAGTGTGTTAATATTAGCTAAAGATTCTGATTTAGTATTATTAAACCATTCTAGAATTGCAGAATTTAAAATAAGTAATATCTCATTTATTGAGAATTTAGATTCTTTACAATTTTTAAATTATCCAATGCCTGCTAAAAATATTAAGTATTTAAAACATTATAACGAATATAATACAGAAGGTTTTTCTAAAAGTTATGAATGGAGTTTTTCTAATTCTATTGAATTAAAGGAAACCAATCAATCAACAGGAAGTTTTTTTATTGCAAATGAATATAAATATGAATATAACAATAGTAAAATAAAAAACATATTAATTTCAGACGCAAGTCCTATATCAAAAATTTCGTATGATTATATAGCAGATAGCATATTTCAGGAAATAACAATATTCTCAACTTCTTTATCTAGTCAGGTAGTTAAAAAATCGTTTAATAAAGATTATAATAAAATTATTTTTCGTAATACTGGTAATAAACAACAGTTTTTTCCAACTACACAAATAATCTGCTTAGGTAAAATCTCTTCAAATAATATTTATATCAGCTCCCTCCCATTTTTATCTTTTTTTGATAAAAAATTTGACAATAATAGATTTTTAGTTGAAATTCGTCCTGGAATGTGGATCTTGTTTGAAATTATTAGTTAAATTTAGTAAAATGAAAAAGCTATTCTTTTCAATTAGTTTTTTAATCTTTTGTTTATATGGCTGTTATATAGGCAAACCACTTAAAACAAAATCTACAATGTATATTAACTTTAGTACAGAAACTAAAGTATATTCTAGTTTTGATGGCAAATATGCAAAAGAAACAAGTTGGAGCGATTATAAAAATGCTTTTACACAAGGTATGAAATCCGAATCAGGATATTACAATCTTGAAGTAGTTGAAGATGAAAAAGTAAAAACAGACTTTACTCTTGATATTACAAAGTTTTACGTAAGTGAAACATCAAGTACCGAAACAGTAAACGATGCTGCTTCACCTTATAATGGCAAATCATTCCAATTAAGTGGATGTAGTGCAAATGCCACATTTGTTCTTTATACTGGTAAAAAAGAGAAAATGCTTGGCGAATGGTTCTCTTCAGCAATAAAAGATGAAAAAATAACTAATAACAGAAACTTTGGAGACTTTGTTCTCGGTTCAAATAAAGATAATTCTCAATACAGATATAAAGAACTTGATGATAATATATGTACTACACTTAGCGAAAAATGTGGAAAACATGTTATTGCAAAGCTCACACGAAAAATAGCTAAAAATCAAAAGTAAACAATGAAATTTATTGCAAAAACATCAGCAGGTCTCGAAGATATTCTTGCCGAAGAATTATTATCAAACAACTATAGTGATGTTAAAATTCTTCGTCGTGCAGTTACTTTTACCGGTAATTTAGGAGAATTATACAGAGCTAATTATTGTCTTCGTACTGCACTTAGAATTATTTGGCCTATTTCTGAATTTACTGCAGTTAATGAAACTGAATTATATAACAAAATATACGAAATTCCATGGGAAGATTATTTTGATTACAGAAAGTCTATTTACATTGACGTTTCGGCTTACTCAAATAATTTCAGGCACACAGGTTTTTTAGCTCAAAAAACAAAAGATGCAGTTGTTGACAGGTTTCGTGATAAATTTACAATTCGGCCATCAGTTGATAAAATCGATCCCGATATTGTAATTAATGTTCATATTTATGAGGATAATGTTACCATTTCTTTAGATAGCTCGGGAAAAACATTAAACCAACGAGGTTACCGAAAATTTACCGGCGAAGCACCATTAAATGAAGTACTGGCTTCTGCAATGATTTTAATTTCAAAATGGGATAAAAAATCTTTGCTTATCGACCCAATGTGTGGCTCGGGAACAATTCCTATCGAAGCTGCATATATTGCTACCAACACTCCACCAGGATTTAATAGAAAATATTATTCTTTTATGAGTTGGAGTTCGTACAATGAAAAAGAATTGACTTTTGTTAAAGAAAGAGCTAATGCAGATATAATGCCTTCTGAAGCAGAAATTATTTGTTCCGATTTAAATCCCGAAATGGTTGATTTTGCTTTTAACAATGCAAAAAATGCCGGTATGGTAGATTATATTACTTTTAAAAAGGAAGATTTTTTTGATACAAAACAAACTCAGAATGCTGGAATAATAATTTGCAATCCTCCATATGGCGAAAGAATTCAAATGGATGATTTAATTACTTTTTATAATAATATTGGTTCACATTTAAAACATCAATATCAGGGATTTAAAGCAGTTTTGTTATCAATGGATAACGACGCTGCAAAATCAATAGGATTAAAGACTTCTAAAAAAGTAAAACTATTTAACGGACCTATTGAATGTAAATATCAGGAATATAATTTATATCAGGGAAGCCGAAAACATAAAGAGGTTTAATGTTATTTATATGGAAAATAAAAATATAAATCCATACGAGTCTTCAGAATTTTTGTGGGCGTTATTTAACGATATCCCTTCGTCTGTTTTTGTTATTGATAAAGAAAATAGAATTCGATTTTTTAACGAATCTTTTAAAAAACTCTTTAATGCCGATGAATTTAATTCTGTTAATAAATTATGCGGAGATGTGCTTGGATGCGAATTTCAGCTTAAAGAAGGCGAAATATGTGGTACAACTTCTGACTGTTTAAAATGTAAATTTAAAAGCAATTTTATAAAAGGCTTTGTTAACAAAACCGCAACAAAAGAAAAAATAAACAGAGTTTTTGAAATAGGAAATGTAAAAACAATTAAGCATTTTACATTTATAAATAAACTTATTCATTTTAATAATCAAGAAATGCAACTTGTTATTATTGATGATATAACCGATCAGGTTGAACAAAGAATTAAACTCGAAGAATTATTGAAATTTAAAAATCAAATAATACAAATTGCAGCACACGATATTCGCAACCCAATTACCGCTATTTTTTCTTTTGCAGATGTATTACTTGATAAAACCTATAACTGCAGCCCCGAGCAAACCGAAGAGTTTATTACAATAATAAAACAATCAAGTATTTTTTCAATAGAACTGCTTAATGATTTACTCGATTTTTCTACGCTTGAAGCCGAAGAATCGAGATTACACCTAGAGAAAATTGAATATACTTCTTTTTTAAAGTCGGTAATTAAAATTAATCAATCTATTGCTAACAGAAAAAACATAAAGTTGAATTTTAACAATAAATGTAAGCCTATTACATTAAACATTGATAAAAATAAAATTGAACAGGTAATTAATAATTTGTTAAGTAATGCAATAAAATTCAGTCCAAAAAACTCAGATATTGAGATTTATTGTAATATTTCTGAAGGAAACGCTATAACAAAAGTCAAAGATTTTGGACCAGGAATAAAAATTAATGAGTTAAACGATTTATTTAAACCATTCAAAAAAGGGTCGGCAGTACCAACTGGAGATGAAAAAAGCACTGGACTTGGCTTAGTAATTTCAAAAAAAATAATATCAGCACACAATGGCACAATTTGGGCCGAAAGCGAAGAAGGTAAAGGTGCCGAGTTTATATTTAGTATACCAGTTAATAGCTTATAACTCATATCCCCTTCCCTATTTGTATTACTTAAATTGATTTTATATATTTATAGCATAAATAAATATTACGATCGTATATAAACAGCTACCTATAGTCGGAAATGTATGATTTTATAATACATGTAAACAAGTTACCTGCTATTATTAAAAAAAGAACCAAATAATGGATAGTTTAAATAAAAATCTGGAAGACTCTATTAGTGGAAACGAGTTAATTAGTACAGGAATTGACATTTCTGATATTGCAATTGACCAATTTCTAGAAGAAGGATTATTAAAAGAATTACCTGTTGTAAAATACTTTTTTTCTATTATTAAAACTGGATTTAACATTAAGGATGCTTTATATATAAAAAAACTTCTTATTTTTATTGTCAACGTACAAGAGGCTCCTAAAGAAAAAAGGACTAAATTCCTAAAAGAAATTTCAATCATTGTTAAAGAAAAAAATAGATTATTTGAAAAAGTCTTAAATACATTAGACAAAATTGATGATTCTGAAAAAGCAGCTTTATTGGGTAAAGTATTTAAACATCTAATTGTTGGGAATATTAATTTAATACTGTATTATAAAATTGCTAGAATAATTGAAGATATGTTATTAGATGAAATAAATTGTTTTTTTTACGAATACGGTTTTCTCGAACACAATGATGAAACAAGAGAGAAGTATTATTACTATTCACGATTGGTACCTATAGATGACTTAAAATTAATATTGATTCGAAATGGTCTTTTTGAGGTTAAAGAAGAATTGAAATTTAGAGAACATGTTAAGCCAAATAGCTATATTATTGAAAAAAAGGAAGGTTTAACTGATTTAGGAAGACTCTTTGCTGATTTTGGATTTAAAGCTCGATATTATTTAAAAAACCCAATAGAATAAATAACAGCAGGTAACACCACCTACGATAACAACTAGCAGTAATGGGTAACTTGACACATTTAACATTAAATAAAATTCTTAGCGATTTGACACCGACTGCAAGTAAATGCTAGTCGCTCCGTAGCTGCAAACGTTAATAACAACAACTAATTATGGCAAGACCAACTACGAAAGAACAATTGAAAGAAACAAGTGAAGATAATTTTAAAAAATTATTTACTCTGATTAATTCTTTGACCAAAGAACAACAAGAAAAATCATTCTCTTTTGAAGATAGAGATAAGAACATTCGAGATGTAATAGTGCATTTATATGAATGGCATCAATTGTTATTGAATTGGGTTAAATCAAATCATTCAGGAAATAGAATTAATTTTTTACCTGAACCTTTTAATTGGAAAACGTATCCACAAATGAATATAGTATTTTGGGAAAAACATCAAAATACACATTTAGAAAAAGCCATATCTCTTTTGGAAATAAGCCATTATGAAACAATGAAACTGATTGGTTCATTTTCAAATGAGGAGTCGTTTACTAACAAATATTTTTCATGGACAGGTACTACTAGTTTAGGCAGCTACTGTGTTTCTGCAACTTCTAGTCATTACGATTGGGCTATAAAAAAAATCAAAAAACACAAGAAGGATTTTACATAAAAGTAATAGGATGATTGAATTAATTTTAAAAAAAATACATTAATAGTTCAAAAAAGCGTGACAATGAAAACTATATTAATATCTCTAAGCTTTATTTTAATAATTAAATTGACATTTGCACAATCCTTTGACACTACAAAAGTTTTGTTTATTGGCAACAGTTTTACTAGTCAAAACAATTTACCCGCACTTTTTCAACAAATTGCACAAGGAGCAACTAAAAATGTTTTAATTGCTTCTCATATGCCCGGAGGTATATCAGTTGGTGATATTTCTCAAGGAACTTCTGCACATATGAATAATCCACTTGTATATTCACTTATAAAAAGTAACGACTGGGACTATTTGGTTTTACAGGATAATCAAGGTCGTTTTTGCTTGGGTTATGGACAATTTCCTTCTTCAAGCCTAGTTATTGAAGGTCATATAAAAATTCTTGACTCTCTGCTTTTTTATCACCCGTGTGCGCATATAATTTGGTATGCCGGCTTTGGACCAAAATACGGATATCCACCATATGCAAATACTGGAACTGCTTTAATTGATAGTATTTATCGAAATTATCAGTTTTTGAATGACACAGCTCGTCAAATAATTGCGCCTATTGGTCCTGCATTTCAAAGAATAATTTCTGGATTTCCTTCAATTAATCTGTGGAGTTCAGACAATACGCACCCCTCATTATACGGATCGTTTCTTACAGCAAATGTATTATATACAACAATATTTAAAAGTTCTCCAATAAGTAGTTTATATAATCCTGGTATCACTTCGTTTGAAGACTCACTATTAAAAAATATTGCATATCAAACTACAATTGACAGTATAAATCATACAGGGCTTTTAAATACAACCCCAATTGTTAATCAAATTGAAAATACTCTATCTGTATATGGATATCAAAATTGTAATTGGTATTATAACAACCTTCCTTATGTTTCTAATAATTGTGTAACAATAATTAATCAATCTGGTACATATTCAGTTATTGTTACCGATACTAATGGATGTGAATTTATGTCCTTAGAACAAACATATCTTCTTACTGAAGTTTATGAAAATTCGGAAAATGATTATAACACTTTTTTTTTATATCCTAACCCGGCAATAAATCAAAATAGTTTAAATATAAAAAATACAATTAACGAAAGTATTGAAATTAATTTTTATAATATCATAGGAGAAATAGTTTTAACTAAAGTACTGAATCCGAATCAAAATCAAATGAATATTTCAAATTTAGAAAATGGGATTTATTTGATTACTTTTAAATCTAAAAATATTAATAGAAAACAAAAATTAATAATAGAGAACAATTAATTTAGTAGAACTACTCAAATATTAAATAAAATGACCTGGATTAATGAACTTTCTGAATTTTTTAATGAGCATGGCATTAAAAAAAATGCCGTTATCATTGATAACAACATAGAAAAAGTGAATCAAAACTTTACTGAAGAAGAATACTTTAAAATCAAACAGTTTAGCGAAACTGTATTAAATCCTACATTTCAAAATCTATCAAAAGAATTGAATAGTTATGATAATATTACAGTAGATATTGTTACTGCAAAAAAAGAAACACCTCAAGATGCAGAAAGTATTGAATTGCGAATAAGCCGAATAATGCAACTAAAATTTGTGTACAAATCCCGTTTTTTCAAACTCGAAAATCATATTTATTTTGCAGGATATTACTCTCTGGCCAATTTGTATGGAGATCCTACCGGATTTGAAAAAACTGGTATTATCTCTCCATTGGAAACAGTATCGCAAGAAATTATTATCAATGACCTTATGCGAAGCTTAAAAACTCATGCTAATATGTGAATTGATTATAATCTAGACTACAATAAATCAAACGAGAATATAGAACAAATTAAAAAATGGGAAATATAATTAAACCATACAAAGCTGTAATTTTATTGACTTTAATGTTTTTTAGTATATCTGCTTATTCTCAAAATATTGAAGCCAATATATCAGGAATTCGTGCAAAACAAGGGCAAATTGTTATAAAAGTCTTTAAGGATGAAAAAAGTTTTCAGGATGATAAACCTTCTATGGTTAAAAAATTTAAAAAGACTGAAATTACAAATGGAGCAATGCTGGCTAAATTAACTTTGGAACCTGGCATATATGGCTTAACACTTCTGGATGATGAGAACAATGATAATGAAATGAATTACAGCTTTATGGGTATCCCTAAAGAAGGCTTTGGTTTTTCAAATTTTGAACTTAAAAAACTAGCACGACCAACATTCGCTGAGTTCGATATTGAGGTGAAAGCTAATTCAAAATATAAAGTTAATATGAAAGTAAAGTATTTATAATTTAACCGATAAAAAACTTTTTAACATTAAAGCTCCATAAATTGAAATAATAGTAAAATAAAACTCTTCGCCCCTGTTGGAGTTATCTCCAACAGTTTTCAATATTAACATAATATTGTTTGCACAGATTCCATTTCATGAGACTCTGTGAGAAAAGGATGATAATAAATGACCTTATGCAAAGCTTAAAAACTCATGCTAATAATTATAAAAAAAATCTAAATCTAATAACAATATATAATGAAATCAACATTTATAACTTTAATCTTTATAATTGTGTTAAATTATATTTCACAAGAACAGAATTACCAGATTAGCTTTTCAGGATCAGGTGCAAGCACAAATGTCGATTCTGTAAAAGTCGAAAATCTAACACAATGTACAAGTATTAATCTAAGCGGAATCGATATATTAAACCTGGTTGGATCTATTGGTATTAGCGAATTAAATTCAGTAATTGAAAATAAAATATCTATTTACCCTAACCCATCAGAAGGTATTTGTTTTGTAGATTTTGAAGCTATAACAAATGGTAAAGTTACTATAGCTTTATTTGATATCAGTGGAAAAATAATTATTCAAACACATGAATTATTAAGTAAGGGTAATAATTCTTTTCAAATTAATGGAATTAGTAATGGTATATACACAATAAAGGTAGAATCAGAAACATACAATTATACTTCAAAAATCATAAGCATAAGTGAAAGGCAAGGAATCATATCAATAAAGAAAATTGATTTCAATGCAAACTCTTTTCAACAAATAGCAAAAATTATTGACAGTAAAAAATCTACAGTTCTTATGCAATATAATATAGGAGATTTGCTGAAATTAACCGGGAAATCAGGTGTTTTTCGTACTGTATTTATGATTGTGCCTACCAATAATCAGAATGTAAATTTTATTTTTATTCCATGCATTGATTCAAATGGAAATAACTATTCTATTGTGCAAATTGGGAATCAATGGTGGATGGCAGAAAATCTTAATGCCGGTAGTTATGTGCCAATTACAACTCCGCAAGTATCGGGAACTAAATTCTGCATGAACGTAAATGGACAAGCTGATCCAAATTGTCCTATGGGTGGTTTATATGAGTGGAATAATTTAATGCAGGGTGCTGTGCAATGTAATGGATCTGGCGCTCCACCTAACGACAAATGTGCTAATCCGGTGAAAGGACTTTGTCCTAACGGATGGCACATTCCATCACATTATGAGTGGACCACTTTAGAAAAAAATTCTGGCAGTAATCCAGGTGCTTTTCCATATAATACTTCAACAATTAGTTTGCTTGGAACAGATGAAGGCGGCAACTTAAAACAGACTTGCACTACTTATTGGTGGGCTCCAAATGCTGGCGCAACAAATACTACAGGTTTTTCTGGACTTCCTGGTGGAGATACTTGGAATGGTGTTTTCGAAGATTTTGGTCAAAGTGGATACTTCTGGACATCGACAGAACCATTTTTTATGGCCTGGGTTCACGCATTAAATTATAGCCTTACAGTTATTGGTCGTTCAAGTTATGCTATAGAAAGTGGATTTAGCTGTCGTTGTGTTAAAGACTAATTAAATTTATTGCACCTTTTTCGCCCCTATTGGAGTTATCTCCAACTGTTTTACGAAATTGTCATACTGAGCAACGCGAAGTATCTATACTAGAATAGATTCTTCGCGTTGCTCAGAATGACAAATCAAACAAAACTCACTATTTTTTACAACCTCTCTAACTCAACAGTAAAATGACGCATTATAGGAGCTTCCCATAATATTTTAAAACCATGCTTAATTTCATTTCTTCTGTCGAACACATTCTTTAAAGCAACAGCAATATAATCCATGTGATTATTTGTGTACACTCTTCGTGGAATTGCTAATCGAAGTAATTCAAGAGCAGGAAGTCTGTCTAAACGTGTTTCCGGATCGCGATCTGCTAACAACGTACCAATTTCTACTCCCCTCACCCCTCCTTCAATATAAAGTTCAACACCTAAAATCTGAGCTATATATTCTGTTTGAGGAATATGCGGGAAAAATCTTTTTGCATCCACAAAAATAGCATGGCCACCAAAAGGCTCCTGAACAGGTACACCAAATTCCACAAGTCTTTTTCCAAGATAAGCAACCTGCCCTACTCTTGATTCTAGATAATCGAATTCTGTTGCTTCATATAAACCTTGTGCAAGAGCATTCATATCGCGACCAGCCATTCCACCGTAAGTAATAAAACCTTCAAACATAATGTTAAAAGTAGAAGCAGCACGAAATAACTCTTGACTTCTTAAACCAATAAAACCACCAATATTTACAATTCCATCTTTTTTGCTGCTCATGGTCATACCATCGGCATATGAAAACATTTCGCCTACAATTTCACGAATGGTTTTATTTTCGTATCCTTTTTCGCGAATCTTAATAAAATATGCATTTTCGGCAAAGCGGGCAGAATCGAAGATTACCTGAATTCCATATTTGTTTGCAAGTTGTTTTACTTCTCTTAAATTTTCCATAGATACTGGCTGACCACCTGCTGTGTTATTTGTTATGGTCACAATAATCATTGGAATATTTTCTTTTGGAGTAGATTTTAAAACTTTTTCAAGTTTATTAATATCTACATTTCCTTTAAAAGGATGATAAATGGTTGTATTAAATGCCTCGTCAATTGTGCAATCAACTGCATGAGCTTTTCTAAATTCAATATGCCCTTTTGTTGTATCAAAATGACAGTTGCCAGGAACGATATTTCCTTCCTTTATAGTAGCACTGAAGAGTACGTTTTCAGCAGCTCTTCCCTGGTGAGTAGGTAAAAAATATTCGAAACCAAAAAGATTTTTAACTGCATCTTTTAAAGCAAAATAAGAACTCGATCCCGCATAGCTTTCATCACCTGTCATTATCTTCCCCCATTGTTGATCGCTCATTGCACCAGTTCCTGAATCGGTTAAAAGATCAATAAAAACTTTATCGCTGCTAAGATTAAATAAATTGTATTTTGCTTCGCGTACCCATTTTTCTCTATCTGTACGCGTTGTTTTTTTGATGGTTTCAACCATCTTAATTTTATAAGGTTCTGCAAATGGTAATTCCATATGAAATAAATTTTAAAAGATTAATAAAATTAATGAAATAATAAATTGTATAAAAACCTGAGATATTAATTATCTCTATCCTTAATATTAAGGTATATACGGCTTGCTAATACTGAAAGAATTGAATAATTCATTTCGAATAAAAATTATAATACAAAGATATAATAAATTGTATAAGCTAGATTTTATAACACAAAAAAATATAAACAGTTTTAGGGAAATAGGCATAAGAGAGGAAGGTTGCATAAGAAGAAGGTTTTAAAGCACAAGCGAGGACGCTTGTGCTAGAAGAATATTTTGTATTAAAAATCCGGAGGATTTTAATGTTTATAAAATGTAAAAGAGAGTCCATTAACTCCAGAGGAGTTAAATGCTTGTTATAAAACAAATTTCTACCAGACTAACTTTTCAATTTTTGAATTTACCTTAATTAACAGTAAACCTCTTTGCTCGTTATTAAAATTAATTATTGCAGTATTTCCAGATACTTTGTCAGAAAAAAGAAGCCTTCCATACATATCAAAAATCTGAACACATTCATTTTTTAAAGTTAAGTCAGAATAAATTTGAATAATATTATTTGATTTATCAGCAAATATTTTAAGCATATTAATACTATTTAAACCTATTCCGGTTTGATTATATTTACCATATAAATAAATATACTTAGTTCCAGCATTACTCTGTATAGCGTATGCAACACTATCATTGTCAGTATTTGCAGGCAAATAATAAATATAAAAACTATAATCACGCGCTCCTAATAAGGTATATGTATTTTGTAATTGAGAGCTGTATTCACTACCAGAAATATCTGTAGGTGATGAAAACTGCAAAGTTGAGTTTTTTGAATTCGTTACAGTAATTAATGTAGAATCAAGATGACCAACTGTAACATCATTAAATATAATTACAGTATCAGTTAAAAAACTTAACTCTGGTGCAACAGCTGTTGTAGTAGGATACCCAGCAGAAATCCATGCGTTAATACCACCCATATTATAAACAGTTCTAAAATGCTTAGTTTGCATTACAGCTTTTGCTAATGCACTTCTACTTCCACTTGCACAATGAATTAAATAAACTTTACCCTTATTTAAAGTATCCATTATCGTTGAAAAATTAGCATTATTATAATCTATATTTACAGCACCGGCAATATGGGTAACATATTCACCGGGAGTTCTTACATCTAAAATAACAAAATTTGGATTACCAGAATATGCTGCAATTGTATCATGTCCCTGAGTAGTAGTAATATTAGTAATAAGAGTATCAGTGTTTGCATTCAAGATTGTTACATTTAATAATGCTGACAGGATTGTAATTAAAAAAGTAATCTTTTTCATATTGAAATAATTTTTGTTTTCAGAATTCAAATTTAAATAAAATTATCATTGAAAATCTAATCATACAAAGTTTTACAAATGAATAAGTCTTTTCATTTGCAACCTTATTAATAAAATTAAGGTCTTTTATTAGAATTTTATCGATTTAGGTGAACATTCAATTTATTTATTTCTTAACTTGTTTTCTCAAAATTCAATGATTTTAAATTAAGATTATATGAAAAAAATTTACCCCGTTTTTTTGCTTATTGCTTGTTTATTTGCCTTAAATACAGGCTTTGCCCAAAATGAATCTGAATATACACAGGCAAAAAAATATCTCGATAAAAAAGGAGAAGTATATTTTCACTTTCAGGTAAATAATCCTTCGGAACTATTAACTCTGACAAATATCATTTCAATTGATAACGTTAAAAATGGTGAAGTTTGGGCATATGCCAACAATATTGAGTTCGATAAATTTTTGACAAAACATATTAGTTATCAAGTATTACCACATCCGGGAGATGCTATTGTTGAAATGTGGGATCAATCTAAAGGTATCTGGCAGTTTGATACTTACCCTACTTATTCAGAATACTTAACAATGATGAATACATTTGCTTCAACTTATCCAAATCTTTGTCATCTGGATACGATTGCAACTTTAGCAAGTGGAAGGAAATTATTAGCACTTAAAATTACCGATAATCCTAATGTTGACGAAAATGAACCTGAAGTATTTTATACAGGAGGTATGCACGGAGATGAAATTACTGGTTCTATAATTTTTTTGAGATTAGCTAACTATTTACTAACAAATTATGGCACAAACTCAAGAGTTTCAAACATTGTAAACAATATAGAACTCTGGATTTGTCCATTTTCTAACCCTGATGGAACTTATTATGCTGGAGATAATAATATTACTGGAGCAAGAAGAAATAATGCTAACAATATAGACTTAAACCGTAATTATCCAGACCCAAGGGCTGGCCAACATCCCGATGGTAATGCATGGCAACCAGAAAATATTGCATGGATGGCATTTGCCGATGCTCATGATTTTGTTATGGCTGCAAATACTCATGGCGGTGCAGAAGTTGTAAATTTTCCATGGGATACATGGATATCATCACAACGTACGCATGCAGATGATAACTGGTGGAGATATGTTTCAAAAGAATATGCAGATACAGCTAAATTATATGGTACAGCTAGTTACTTGTCAGATGTGGTTTTAAGTGGTTACACTGAAGGTGGCGATTGGTATGTAATTACAGGAGGAAGACAAGACTACATGAATTATTTTAAGCATTGCAGAGAAGTTACATTAGAATTATCATCTACAAAACTTGTTACAGCAAGCACACTTCCTAACTATTGGAACTACAATTACCGTTCATTTTTAAATTATTTAGAACATTCTTTGTACGGTGTTAGAGGTATTATTACCGACGCATGTTCAGGTTTGCCTATTAAAGCTAAAGTTTTTGTAAACACTCATGATGTTGATAGTTCACATGTTTATAGTTCTTTACCAGTTGGTAATTATCATAGACCAATTTTAGCTGGTATATATTCTATTACATATTCGGCACCGGGTTATATTTCTCAAACAATAACTGGAGTTACCGTTGCAAATAAAGCATCAGTTACAAGAAATATTCAACTTGTTCCAATTGCGCCAATTGCAAATTTTTCTGCCGATCATACAACCGGATGTAATGCCTCTATTCAATTTACTGATATTTCAGGAGCACCATCAGGCTCAACTTTTCTTTGGAATTTTGGCGACGGACAAACTTCAACATTACAAAATCCAATGCACTCATATGCTACAAGCGGAACTTATACTGTAACACTTGCTGTTTCTAGTTGCCCTGGTAATGACTCAGAAATTAAAACAAATTATATAACAATTTCATTACCAACTGCTCCGTTAACAACTTCAGCACAAATTTGCGGAACAAATTCTTTAGCTCTTGGCGCTTCAGGTTCGGGAACATTAAATTGGTATGATGCGGCATCTGCTGGAAACCTTGTTAATACTGGAACAAATTATAATACACCTACCCTTACTTCAACTACCACATATTATGTTGAAAGCAGTTCTACATCATACGGAACTTCTCAAAATGTTCCTAGTCCTGCTATTACTGCTGCTACAACACATAACACTGCCGGAAGATATGAGATTTTCGATGTTATAGCACCTATTAAATTAGTTTCAGTTCAGGTACGAACTACAATTGCTGGAAACAGAACTATTGAGCTTAGAAATAGTGCAGGAACTGTGATTAATTCAGCAACAGTTAATATTCCTATTGGAACAACTAGAATAACTTTAAATTTTGACATACCTATCGGAACTGACTACCAACTTGGGTTATCTTCAACATCAACAATTAATTTATTTAGAAACACCCCCACTGTAACTTATCCATATCAGATTGCAGGATTAGTCTCAATAACAAATAGTAGTGCTGGCCTAACGGCTTATTACTTTTACTACGACTGGGAAGTACAACCAATAACATCTTGCACAAGTGGAAGAACATCTGTTACTGCAACTATTTTACCTGTACCAACTGCGAATGCAGGAACTGATCAGGCAATTTGTAATGGAAGTTCAACTAATATAACAGCAACTGGTGGTGGAACATATTTATGGTCACAAGGAGGTATTACATCTGGAATTTCAGTTACTCCAACAACTACAACAACATATACAGTAACCGTAACAAATGCTCAGTTATGTACTTCTACTGATAATATTGTGGTAACAGTAAATCAGCATCCAACAACAAATGCAGGAACCGATCAAACAATCGCAACAGGAGCAACAGCTTCATTAAATGGATCGGCTAGTGGTGGCTCCGGCTCTTACTCATATCATTGGGAACCATCTGCACTATTAGTAAATGCAAACGTTGCAAATCCTACTACAATTGCATTAAATACAACAACTCAATTTACATTAACTACAACCGATATTAATACAACATGTACAGGTACTGATAATATTATTGTTACAGTAGCGGGCGGAATTCTTAGTTGCACAGTTTCTGGAACTCCACCGTCGGTTTGCTTAGGTGAAAGCACACAACTTATTGCTAATCCAACCGGAGGTTCTGGTATATACACATATCAATGGGCATCAAGTCCTGTAGGATTTAATTCAACTATATATAATCCAACTGTTACACCAAATGCAAATACTACTTATTTTCTTACTGTAACCGATGGAACTTTGTCTGCAAATGCTACAATTATTATAGCAGTTAACAGCTTACCAATTGCCGAAGCAGGAAGCAATCAAACTATTTGTGAGGGACAAACAGCAAATATTACAGCAACAGGTGGAACATCATACTTATGGGACAATAGTGCTGGGAACACTGCTAATGTAGCTGTTTCTCCTACTACAACTACAACTTATACAGTTACGGTTACTAATTCAACAACATGCACAAGCACCGATTTTGTAACTGTAAATGTAAACCCACTCCCATTTAGTAATTTCACTTTTAGCTCAACAGATTTGAATGTTACTTTTACTAACTTATCTGTAGGCGCAATATCATATATGTGGTATTTTGGCGATGGTGGAATTTCATCTCAAGCAGATCCGAATTATAACTATGCAACTGATGGAACTTATCTAATTACTTTAATTGCACATAATGCTTGTGGAAACGACACCTTAATTCAAAGTATTACTGTTTCTGTAAATACAATTTCAGAAAACAATTTAAATCTAATAAATGTGTATCCTAATCCATCAAAAGGTATTTTCACAATTGAAAACTTAAACGTTAATGATGCTTCAATTAGAGTTACAGATATTTCAGGAAGAATATTATTAGAAACTAATATAAATAGGAGTTTCAGCAAATTAAATTTAAACGAATTATCAGACGGGTTATATTTCCTAACAATAATTAGTGAAAATAATTTTAAAACAATTCCAATAGCTATTTCCAGATAAAAAAATGAAATAACAATAAATAAAAAAAGTGCAACCAAATATGATTGCACTTTTTTTATTTCAGTTAAGTAAGTTCAGTATAATTTGTCAAAAATATAGATTCTTCGCGTTGCTCAGAATGACAAATTATTTTGAGTTCACGTTAATTTTAGGATTATCCTAAATATTGTTTTAATAATTTACTTCTGCTTGAGTGACGTAAACGACGAATTGCTTTTTCTTTAATCTGACGAACTCTTTCACGAGTAAGGGCAAATTTTTCGCCTATTTCTTCTAAAGTCATTTCCTGACAAGAAATTCCAAAAAAGAATCTGATAATGTCTCTTTCACGTTCAGTTAAAGTAGCTAATGCTCTTTCAATTTCTCGGCTTAACGACTCTCCCATTAATTTACTATCAGCAACAGGGGAATCTTTATTTTCAATAACATCAATAAGACTATTATCTTCTCCTTCAACAAACGGAGCATCCATTGAAATATGACGACCAGAAACTCTTAAAGTATCAATCACTTTTTCTTTTGGTACTTCAAGAACTGCAGCTAGCTCATCAGGAGTTGGTGTACGCTCAAAATCCTGTTCAAATTTTGAAAGCGCTTTATTAATTTTATTTAAAGAGCCTACCTGATTTAATGGTAAACGAACAATTCTTGATTGTTCTGCCAAAGCTTGTAAAATTGATTGACGAATCCACCAAACTGCATAAGAAATAAATTTAAAACCGCGTGTTTCGTCAAATTTCTCTGCTGCTTTTATTAATCCTAAATTTCCTTCATTAATTAAATCAGGAAGACTTAAGCCTTGATTTTGATACTGTTTAGCAACAGAAACAACAAATCTTAAATTTGCGCGTGTTAGCTTTTCTAAAGCAGATCTATCTCCTTTTCTAATTCTTTGTGCTAAATCAACTTCTTCCTCCACAGTTATTAACTGCTCTTTACCAATCTCTTGCAAGTACTTATCAAGTGATGCACTCTCTCGATTAGTAATTGATTTTGTGATTTTTAATTGTCTCATATATTCAGTCCGATATTTTATGCAAATTTACCTTAAGTTATAACCAATGTCAATACTCTTATTAAAATTAAACTCTAAACATTATATTTGCAAAGTTAATAAAAGAAATGAAAAGATAGTATATAGTCTGATTAACATTAAATTAAGCAATTTACAACATTTAAATAAAAAATTTAATTTTGCAAATATAAACGAAAGTTGGACTAAAATCTTTTATGGTTCATGTACTTTAATGTTTTTTTAGTCAAAAATTAAGAAAAAATAACAAAAATAAATCAAAATGAAAATTTCAGTTGTTGGAACCGGTTATGTTGGTTTAGTTACAGGTACTTGTTTTGCCGAAACGGGTATGGACGTTACATGTGTTGACATTGACGTTGAGAAGATTAATAAATTAAATAATGGCATTATTCCTATTTGGGAACCAGGTTTAGAAGAAATGGTTGCCAGAAATGTTGAAAAAGGCAGATTAAAATTTAGCACCAGCTTAAAAGATTCTTTAAAAGATGTTGAAGTTGTATTTTCTGCAGTTGGAACACCTCCTGACGAAGACGGCAGCGCGGATTTGCAATACGTTATTTCTGTTGCACGTGAAATAGGTCAGCATATGCAAAATTACCTAGTAGTTGTTACTAAAAGCACTGTACCTATTGGAACAGCGGTAAAAGTTAAAGCTGCAATACAGGAAGAACTAGATAAAAGAGGTGTGAAAATTCCTTTCGATGTAGCATCAAATCCCGAGTTTTTAAAAGAAGGCGATGCTGTTGACGACTTTTTAAAACCAGATAGAATAGTTATAGGAATTGAAAGTGAAGAAGCTGAAAAAATAATGACCAGACTTTACAAACCATTTCTTTTGAATAATCATCCTATTTTCTTTATGGATATTCCTTCAGCAGAAATGACAAAATATGCTGCAAACTCAATGCTTGCAACTAAAATATCTTTCATGAATGATATTGCAAACCTTTGCGAAATTGTTGGAGCTGATGTAAACATGGTTAGAAAAGGAATTGGAAGTGATAGCAGAATTGGAAATAAATTTATTTATCCAGGTGCTGGTTATGGTGGCTCATGTTTCCCAAAAGATGTAAAAGCATTGATTAAAACTTCTGATGAAAATAATCACTCTTTGGTTATTTTAAAAGCTGTTGAGGATGTTAATGACCGCCAAAAAGAAGTTTTATTTAAAAAAGCTGTTTCGCATTTTAAAGGCGATTTAAAAAATAAAACCATTGCTATTTGGGGACTTTCTTTTAAACCAAATACTGATGATATGCGTGAAGCACCTGCTTTAGTAATTATTGAACATTTGTTAGCAGCAGGTGCTAAAGTAATTGCTTACGATCCTGTTTCGATGGAAGAAACTCACAGAAAAATTGGTGACTCTATTAAATATGCTAAAGATCCTTATGATGCATTAATAGATGCCGATGCTTTGATGTTGGTTACAGAATGGTCAGAATTCCGTTCTCCAAATTTTAAAGTAATGGAAAAAGTAATGAAAAATAAATTGATTTTTGATGGCAGAAATATATATGAGCCAAAAGAAATGAAAGACTGGAATTGGTCATATTATTCAATCGGAAGAGAACCTATTATTTCTAAATAAATTTTTGAATGAAAAAAATATTGGTAACTGGTGGAGCTGGTTTTGTTGGCTCTCATTTATGCGAAAGATTATTAAATGAAGGTAACGAAGTAATTTGTCTTGATAATTATTTCACGGGATCAAAAGAGAATATTGCTCATTTGTTAAACAATCCATTTTTCGAATTAATTAGGCACGATGTTACAATGCCTATATTTTTAGAAGTAGATGAGATATATAACCTTGCTTGTCCTGCCTCTCCTATTCATTATCAGTATAATTCCATAAAAACGATAAAAACTTCTGTAATGGGTGCAATTAATATGCTTGGTTTGGCTAAACGAACTCAGGCTAAAATTTTGCAGGCTTCTACTTCCGAGGTTTATGGCGATCCTGATATTCATCCACAACCAGAATCTTATTGGGGTAATGTTAATCCAATAGGAATTCGCTCATGTTATGATGAAGGTAAGCGTTGTGCCGAATCACTCTTTGTAAATTATAACAAACAGAACAATGTTGACATTAAAATTATTAGAATCTTTAATACATACGGTCCACGCATGCATCCTAATGATGGCAGAGTAGTTTCAAATTTTATAGTTCAGGCATTAAATAATAAAGATATAACGGTTTTTGGAGAAGGTTCGCAAACACGAAGTTTCCAATTTGTTTCCGATCTTGTTGAAGGTATGATTAGAATGATGGCTACTCCTAAGGAGTTTACAGGTCCTGTAAATATTGGTAATCCTGGAGAATTCACAATACTTGAACTTGCTCAGAAAGTAATTGATTTAACAAAGTCCAAATCAAAAATCATTTACCTTCCTTTACCAGAAGATGACCCTACTCAAAGACAACCAGATATTACATTAGCAAAAAAAGAACTTAACGGTTGGGAACCAAAAATTCCACTAGAAGAAGGGCTTAAACAAACTATAATTTATTTTAAAAATTCTTTAAAACTCTAAACATGAAAGGCATAATTCTGGCAGGCGGCTCGGGCACGAGACTATATCCTATAACTCAAACTATTTCTAAGCAAATTATCCCTATTTACGATAAGCCAATGATTTATTATCCTTTATCAGTGCTTATGATGTCGGGAATTCGTGAAATATTAATAATTTCAACTCCTAAAGATATTCATCTTTATAAAGATTTATTTGGTGATGGATCTCAACTTGGTTTGCAAATTGTTTATGAAGAACAACCTTCACCAGATGGTTTAGCTCAAGCGTTTATTATTGGCGAAAAATTCATAGGAAAAGATAGCGTTTGCATGGTGTTAGGGGACAATATATTTTATGGTTATGGATTCAGAAAAGTATTAAAAGAAGCTGCTCAGTTGAATGATGGAGCAATAGTATTTGGTTACTATGTTAAAGATCCAGAAAGATATGGTGTTGCTGAATTTGACGATAGTGGAAAAGTAATAAGTCTTGAAGAAAAACCTAAAGAACCTAAATCAAATTATGCTGTTACCGGTCTTTATTATTATTCAAACGATGTAGTTGAAAAAGCAAAGAATCTAAAACCATCTAAACGTGGTGAATTAGAAATAACAGACTTAAACAGAATTTATTTAGAAGAAAATCGTTTGGGAGTAAAACTTTTAAGTCGTGGTATGGCCTGGCTTGATACAGGAACTCATGAAAGTTTGTTACAAGCTTCAAATTTTATTGCAACAATTGAAGAACGCCAGGGATTAAAAGTTGCTTGCATCGAAGAAATAGCATATCGTGAAGGCTTTATAAATAAAGAACAATTGCTAAAAATTGCTGAGATGTATAAGAAAAATCAATATGGCGAATATTTATATCTTATTGCAAACGAGAAAAAAATAATTTCATAACAAATGAAAATTATAGAAACTTTTATTCAAGGATTAGTTGTAATTGAGCCAAAAGTTTTTTCGGATCAGCGTGGATATTTTTTCGAATCATTTAACGAGAATACTTTTGCAGAAAATGGATTAAACTACAAATTTATTCAAGATAACGAATCTAAATCTACATTTGGAGTAATACGCGGGTTGCATTATCAATTGGAGCCATACGCCCAGGCTAAATTAGTAAGAGTTTTAAGTGGATGCGTATTAGATGTTGCTGTTGATTTACGAGAAGGAAGTCCAACATTTGGCAAATGGTTTGGACAAGAATTAAGTTGCGAAAACAAACTTCAACTATTAGTTCCCCGTGGTTTTGCACATGGATTCTCTGTTTTATCAGAAACAGCAATTTTTATTTATAAATGCGACAGTGTATATAACAAAGAAGCAGAAAGAGGTATAAAATTCGATGATTCTTTTTTAAATATAGATTGGAAAATTGAAAAAAATAAAAGAATAATCTCAGAAAAAGATATCATTCAACCATTATTTCACAACGCAGAAAAAAACTTTAGTTTTTAATTATGTCAACAATACTTGTAACTGGCGCTAACGGACAATTAGGTAGCGAGATTAAAGAATTAAGTAATGAATATAATTCTTTAAATTTTATTTTTACCGATATAAATGAATTAGATATTACCGATTTAAATCAGCTTAAAACATTCTTTAACAACAATACTGTAAAATATATTATTAATTGTGCTGCATATACAGCTGTTGATAAAGCTGAAAGTGAAATAAAACTTGCCGAAAAAATAAATATTACTGCTATTTCAAATTTGGTAAAATTTGCAACACATTTTAATTCAAAATTAATTCATATTTCTACCGATTATGTTTTTGATGGAACCGCAAATATACCATACTTAGAAAATGCTCAAACAAACCCAAAATCTGCATACGGTATAACAAAATTAAAAGGAGAAACCGAAGCATTAAGATACAATAACAGTATTATTATAAGAACATCGTGGCTATATTCTTACTTCGGAAATAATTTTGTAAAAACCATGCTAAAACTTGGTAAGGATCGCGATGAATTAAATGTAGTTTATGATCAGGTTGGTGCTCCAACGTATGCTCGCGACCTTGGAAAAGTTATTTTGCAAATTATTCTTAATGCAGAAGAAAAATCTGATACTTTTAAAGCTGGAATATATAATTATGCAAATAACGGAGTATGTAGCTGGTTCGATATAGCAGTTGACATAATAAAGTTTTCAGGTTATAAATGTAAAATTAATCCGATAGAAACAAAGGATTACCCTACACCTGCAAAACGACCAGCATATAGTGTTTTAAATAAAAACAAAATACAACAAACTTTTAATATCGAAATTCCATATTGGCGCGATAGCCTTGAGAACTGTTTGAATAAATTGAAACAATAGAATAAAATGACTGATAATAGACTAGAAAGAGCTACCCAGAAAGCTGAGAAATGGCTGGAAAACAGTTTCGATAATGAAACGTCTGCAAGTGTAAAGGAGCTTTTAAACAATCCTAAAGAATTAATGGAAGCTTTTGCTGATGATCTTGAATTTGGAACTGGTGGTTTACGTGGGATTATGGGTGTTGGCACAAACAGAATGAATATTTATACTGTACAAATGGCGACTCAAGGTTTTAGTAATTATATTAATAAAGCCTTTCCAAAACAAAAAGAACTTAAAGTTGCAATAGCATTTGACAGCAGAAATAACAGCAAATTATTTGCCCAAACAACCGCAAATGTTTTTTCGGCAAATGGTTTTAAAGTATATCTTTTTGAATCACTCAGACCAACTCCTGAATTATCATATGCTGTTAGAAATTTAAAATGTGTTGGAGGTGTTGTTATAACAGCGTCACATAATCCAAAAGAATATAACGGCTATAAAGCATATTGGACAGATGGCGGACAACTTGTTCCACCACACGATAAAAATGTAATTAACGAAGTAATTGCAATTAAATCATTTGCTGATGTTAAAAACATAGTAATTGAAGGTTCAATTACTATGTTAGACAAAGAGTTCGATGAATTATATTTAAATGAAATTGTTAAAGGTTCACTTTCACCCGAATTAATTAAAAATAATAGCGACTTAAATATTGTTTATACACCTATTCATGGATCGGGTGTTGATTTAGTTCCTTTAGCACTTAAAAAAATTGGCTTTACAAATATTAATATTGTAAAAGAGCAATCAAACCCAGATGGCGATTTTCCTACTGTAAAAAGTCCAAATCCTGAAGAAAAAGCAGCTCTGACATTAGCTTTGGAAATGGCTAAGAAAACTAATGCAGACCTTATTCTGGCTACCGATCCGGATGCCGACAGAGTTGGTGTAGCAGTTAAAAATAACAATGGCGAACATGTTTTACTTAATGGTAATCAGACTGCCTCTTTGTTGACTTTTTATATGCTATCAAAATTCAAAGAAAATCATTTGTTAAAAGGAAATGAGTACATTGTTAAAACAATAGTTACAACAGAATTACTTGCTTCAATTGCTAATGATTTTAATGTAGAATATTTTGACGTACTAACTGGATTCAAATACATTGCAGAAATAATTCGCGAAAACGAAGGTAAAAAGAAATACATTTGCGGAGGCGAAGAAAGTTATGGATTTTTAGTTGGCGATTACGTAAGAGATAAAGATGCAGTTTCAGCTTGTGCAATGATAGCAGAATGTGCTGCATGGGCTAAAGATAATGGAAAAACATTATACAATTTACTTATTGATATTTATTGCAAATATGGATTTTATAAAGAATCATTACTCTCAATAACTAAAAAAGGCAACGAAGGACAAGAGGAAATTAAAAAAATGATGAAAACCTTCCGTCAGAATCCTCCTATGGAAATTGCAGGCTCTAAGGTTAGTTGCATGAGAGATTATTTATTACAGATAGATCACGATTTTACAAATAACTCAAAAAAATCTATTGATCAGCCAAAATCAGATGTTTTGCAATTTATTACAGCTGATGGTTCGGTAATTTCTATTCGCCCATCTGGGACTGAGCCTAAAATTAAATTCTATTTTGGAGTCAAAGAGGGTCTCTCCTCTCCTGCAAAATTTGACGAAGTAAATATAAAACTTGATTTAAAAATTGAAAAAATAATTGCTTCTTTAAAAATACAGTAAATAATCGTTAATATTTATGACACTAATTGCACAAATTAATTTTATTTTAAAAAATAACTAATTTACCTATTTTAACTTCTTGGTAATAATTAGTGTCAAATTTTAAAAAGTTGAGATATTTCTTTCATATTGGATATAACGGTACACACTATCGCGGTTGGCAACGACAAATTGATGCAATAAGTATCCAGCAGGTATTTGAAGAAAATTTAAGTTTAGTTTTTAAAAATAATATAACCTGTATTGGTTGTGGAAGAACAGATGCAGAGGTTCACGCAAGTCAGTATTTTTTTCATATTGATGTTACAGAAAATTGGAATTTCGATTTACTTTCACGTTTGAATATAATGTTACCTAGAGATATTGCAGTTTTTGATATTATTAAAGTTGAAGAAAACTCACATGCACAATTTGATGCAAATAGCAGAACATACGATTACTTTATACATACATTTAAAGATCCTTTCTTAAATGAGCTTAGTTCTCTTTATATAGAAAGAAATCTGGATTTAGCTAAAATGCAAACTGCGGCAAATCTTCTAAAAAATCATAATGATTTCAGAGCATTTTGTTTAACTCCTGATAAAGGAACCACAACAATTTGTAATATAACTGAAGCTAATATATTTTGCGATAAAAACAGAGATAAAATTAGATTTCAATTTACTTCTAATCGTTTTTTAAGAGGAATGGTAAGAATTATTGTCAGAATGTTACTTGAGATAGGTAAAGGAAAACTTAGCATTGATGAGTTTGAAAATTATCTTATTTCTAAAGAAATTAAAACTGAACAAAAACTGGCATTCCCTCAAGGGTTATATCTTTCAAAGGTAACTTATCCTTTTATAGATATAAAACAAAGAGCAGAATTCTTTGCTTTTGCAAATAGTAATAACTGGATTGCGGTTTAATATTTTACATTTAAGTTCTGAATGTACTCCGCAGCAGATAAAGAAGCTAGATACGAACCAGGTTCTTCGTCCGCCGCGGCGGACGCTCTGAATGACATTCTTTTTCCCTTTTGTCATCCTGAACAAAGTGAAGGATCTATATACAGAATATAGATTACCTTAAGTATGATCTTAATGACATCAGGAAATTTCTGAATTAATATGTGAATTTATTATTAAATTAGTGTCAAAAATATAAACATGAAATCATATCGTAAAGAACTTTGGTTTGATATAAAAAGCAGACGCGAATTAATTAACATTACACCATTTGTTAATCAGTGTTTGAGCGAAAGCGGAATTAAAGAAGGGCTTTGCCTGGTAAATGCAATGCACATAACTGCAAGTGTATTTATAAATGATGATGAATCGGGTTTGCATCACGATTTTGAAGTTTGGCTCGAAAAACTTGCTCCCGAAAAGCCATACTCACAATATAAACATAATGGTTTTGAAGATAATGCCGACGCTCATTTAAAACGTACTATTATGGGACGCGAAGTTGTAGTAGCTATAACAAATGGCAAATTAGATTTTGGCCCATGGGAACAAATATTTTACGGTGAATTTGATGGGATGCGAAGAAAAAGATTGCTGGTGAAGATTATTGGAGAATAAGAAACTATTTGTATTTTTTAACCTATCTTGAATTGGCTTTTATAATATTCTTGTTTAAAACAGTTTACCTAAAATGGGTTGTAGCCTAATTTATAAACATTAAATATTATATCTTTTGTTAGTTGGACTCAAGAGGAGTCCCTAGGTTTGTAGCAATTTTATTGCTACAAACATTCGACTCCATGG
This sequence comes from uncultured Bacteroidota bacterium, assembly GCA_903837285.1. Taxonomy (GTDB): domain Bacteria; phylum Bacteroidota; class Bacteroidia; order Bacteroidales; family GWA2-32-17; genus GWA2-32-17. The sequence continues at coordinate 30,544 of CAILUD010000134.1, forward strand.
GAGTCAAAGATTTATTATATCTAAAATAATAATAAAGTCAAAGTATTATAAAATTCAAAACAGTTTCTAAATATTTTTTATAGTATTTATTTTAACAATATATAGAACTAATAAGAAATCAATGTTTATTCTTCTTTAAATTATCATGAAATTCATCTAATTTTTTATGAGGATTAAAGTATGGACTATAAACACCCTCGCCTGTTTCGTGACAATAATAACCTTTAATAAATTGCTTATTCAGAATGTTATAATTCTGGTCATCTTCATTTAACTCATCACTAATTTCAGAAAAAATCAGCTCTTTTAATACTTTATCATTAGCATTTATTAAACCGGAATAAAAATTAAGAATTTCGACGCCAAGCTGAATTACAATAGTATGTTTACCGTAAAATTTTCTTTTTACAATAAAATAATTAACCTCAATATCATTTATATTTGAAACATTATCAGTAGTATAATCTAATGATTTTATAAATTTAAACCCTTCACGAATAATAGATACTGAAGTTTCTTCTAAAAAGGTATTGTGAAGATAAATTAAAATATCCTTTTCGTGCCCAATAAAATCGCGGAAGCTAATTTTTTCTCTTTTTAAAACATTATGCATAATCCTTACTTTAATTAAAGAATTATTCTTTTGCTGCAAAAATATATTGACTATAGTCTTTTGTTAACACAGTTATTTTATTAACATATTTCAACTCCCAACCAATTGATGACAAATAATTTATAACATCAACTTCATTTCGCAAAATTAAAACTAAACCATTATACTTTAAAACTCTAACAAAATCATTTGTCTCTCCATTTTCAATTATTCCACGTAAAGAATTTGGAAAAGATTCGCCTGTATCTATTGAAATTTTAGTAGTAATCTTATTATTTTTAAAACCATATGATATTCTAAGCTGTATATACTCTTTATAATTTTTAGCATTTGTATTTTGCGAGAAAGCAATAGTATTTACAGATAAAAATACTATTATTAAAA
>CAILUD010000135.1 GCA_903837285.1 uncultured Bacteroidota bacterium
ATATATATTTGCATTAAAATTTTTACTTTAATAAAAATTTACAACAAATTTAAACTTATAAACTATGAAAACAACAAATTTTAAGTTCTTATTAAGCTTTATTGGTATGACTATTTTATTATCTTCATGCTGGAAAACTCAAAAACAAGTTGTCATTAACGATCAATGGCAAGCTCAGGAAAATGCAAAAATGTTTACTAGACTAACTACTGATGATGACAACGTACAAACTCCTATTGATCAGAGTAACAATTATTTTTGTTTCAATAAAAATGAATCTAAGCTCTTTTATTTAAAATCACAATCTAATACTCAAACAAATTTATTTTCAAAATCATTAGGAAGTAGCAGTTTAAGTCAACAAATAACCTTTGTTGATAATAAAGTATTTGACCCAACAGTTTCTCCTGATGATAAATATATAATGTTTTCTGACAGAAGAGAAAAAGCTTGGGCAATTATTGCAAAGGAAATTGGTTCAACTAATATCATAAATGTAAGAAATACTACAAAAAATGATTTTTCACCTGTTTTTTTCCCTAATAAAAGAATGATTTTATTTTCAGAATATGGAGATGACAAGAAGATATGGTTATATCAACAGGAATGGGGAAATGAATCTTCTGTGAATCAAATTACAACTGGTTTTTCTTCGTGTTTTTTCCCTGATGGTAAGAGATTTGTTTTTGTAAGACAAAATAATGCTACTAAAAAATATGATTTACTTGTATATGATTTTACATCAAGTCAGGAAATAATTCTTAAATCAGACCCAAACGCAAGTTTTTATCAACCATCTGTCTCGAAAGATGGGAAATGGATAGCTTATACAAAATGGCAACAGGTTGGCAAAACACCAGGTAATTATGATGTTTTTATTGTAGATGCACAAGGAAATAATACTCAGCAGATAACTTTTAATCCGAGTAATGATGTAAATCCTGTATGGTCGAAAATACAAAATAATAAACTGTATATTTTATCAGGAAGAACTTCTGATAAATATAATATTTGGTCATTAAAAGCTTATTAAAGTGATTATTAGATACCATCTTAAAAACAATTTAATAAGGATAAAAAGTTACGTTGTAAATCGTTTTAAATAAGATTTTTTATACTTATTAAAATTATGTAAGTTTTAATTTAATTTTAAATTTAAATACATATACATTTTTATTAAAATTGCAGCAAAAATGCTTTGACTTTATTTGAAAAACTTAATTTTAACACAAATGAAACAATTTATCCTTTTTCTTTTTATTAGTATTTTATTTGTTGGTTATACCTTTAGTTCAACTAAGGATAACTCAACTATAGCAAATAAAGATTTTATTTTTAATAAACTGACGTACAACACTACTAATGCAAATTCTGCAACTACCAATGATACTATAATTACTAATTCTATCAGCACATATTCAATTTGTGCAGGGGATAGTTTAACTGTATATTTTTCTTATTCAGTTAAGCTAAATTTTCCATTAACAAAAAAGTTTTTTATACAATTATCTGATGCATCAGGTAATTTTGCAGCACTTACCCTATTAGATAGCTTACTTTCAGATACGTCCGGTAATCAGAATAAAAAAATAGGTATTCCTTCTACTACTTCAGCTGGTAATGGATATAGAATAAGAGTTGTATTTAACAACCCAAATATTGTTTTAATTGACAGTACAACTAATCTGACAGTTAACACATTACCTCTTTCAGCAGGAACAATTTCTGGATTGGCAACTGTATGTCAGGGACAGAACAGTATAACTTATAGCGTTCCAACGATTGCTAATGCAACTTCTTATGTTTGGACTTTACCAACTGGAGCGACAGGAACAAGCACAACTGCTTCCATTACGGTTAATTATGGAACTTCGGCTGTTTCTGGAAATATTACGGTTAAAGGAACAAATTCATGTGGTGATGGTGGAATTTCAACAAAAGCAATTACAGTTAACCCTTTA
>CAILUD010000136.1 GCA_903837285.1 uncultured Bacteroidota bacterium
CATTATTTAAAAAAATAAGTTGGAAATAGACAAATTAATGCTTTGCTACAAAATAAAAATCATTAACACCGTGCAGTTTTTCATCAATGCTGGCATCTGTTAATGCTTCGTTTTCTCTTAACAGACAAGTGGTGTAACCTAATTCTTCAAAAAGATTAATAACGAATTTGCGATTTTCTTCGCCACCAAGTTCAGATTGCACTAAAGGTTTGTGTTTTAAAAGTGTGTTTTTTAAATTTCCAAAAACGTATTGTTCATATCCTTCAACATCACACTTTATAAAATCAACTTTTGATAAATTTGCAAATAATTCATCGGGTATGCGCATTGGAACTTCAAAAGTCTGAGCAATATTTTCTTCTCCATTTTTAACTATATGTGTCATACCATGATGAATAACTCCATGAACAACTGGAGTTCCCATATTTACTGTAGCATTTTCGCTTCCTAGTGCATATGGAAGTAATTCGGTTTTTTTACAAATATTTTGTGAAACGTTTTTTTTCCATATTTTTCCGAAAAGAGGTATTGGTTCTACCGAATAAAGTTCCCCTTCTTTTCCTGCAAATTTTGCTAAAAAATGACTGTAATAACCAACGTTAGCTCCTATATCAATACAGGTAAAACCAGGTTTTATTATTTTTTTAAGAAAGAATAATTCTGGGTATTTGCTTTTTAAAAAACCGAGGTTTACAAATCTTAAGTATATAAAACTTACAAATCTTAAGTAACCTCCAAATCCTAAAGTTTTAAGTAAAATATTGCGAATAGTCTTCATTATTTTATTTCTTCAAAATCAATGTATTCGCCCTTATCTTTGTAATTAGATGAATTCTTTGATTGATTTTTATTCTGAAAAGTGGTTGTGTCTTGAGGTGGCTGTTGTTCGTTATATTGATTTCCAAAATTTTTTGCTGCCTTTTTAACGGCTCTTTTCAGGAATAAAACTGCTAGTATTCCAAGTATTACGAAGAAAAGAAAAATAAAAAAAATGAATTTTAAAATCGAAAATATAAACATGTTTCAACCATTTTATGTTGCCTCAAAGGTAATAACAAAAATAATTTTAAAAAAATCTATTGTATCTGTCAGAAATACTGAACTTAAACAAATATTAAATATTTTACGAAAAGATTTTTGTTGTTAATAAAAAAACTACTATTTTTGCAGTCCAATTTAAAATAACGTTATAAACGAGTAAATATCATGAAAAGGACTTTTCAACCTTCAAATCGCCGTCGTAAAAACAAACACGGATTCCGTGAAAGAATGTCTACTGCTAATGGTCGTCGTGTACTTGCATCACGTAGAGCTAAAGGGCGTAAAAAATTAACCGTTTCTGACGAACGTAAGGGTAAGTAATTTATATTTAACTATATATATTTAAAAGTAAAGAGAAATCTTTACTTTTTTTATTTTACAAAAACCAATAGGTATTTTTAACTTTGTATAAGAAAATTTTTACGAAGAAATTAAATAAATTGTGCAAAATCAATTAAAAGTTATTCAGGAAAAAGTTCAATTGAAAGAACGTATTTCAACTGATGAAGCGCTTTTTTTATATGAAAATGCTCCTTTAGGATTACTTGGTTCGTTAGCTAATCAAATAAAGAATCAGCTTAACGGTAAAAATGTATATTACAATCGTAATATTCATATTGAACCAACTAATATTTGCCTTTACCGCTGTAAATTTTGCTCGTTTTCCAAAGATTGTAACGATCCTTTAAGTTGGAATTATTCGCATGAAGATATAATTGAGATAGTTAAATCGCACATTAAAGATAAAATTACCGAAATTCATATTACTGGTGGAGTTTTTCCAAAACGTGATGTTATTTGGTTTACAGAACTAATTTCAAAAATTAAAGAAACTATTCCAGCTGTTCATGTTAAAGCATTTACTGCTATCGAATTAGATTATTTAGCAAAAATTAGTAAAATTTCGTTAGATGATTGTTTACAAAAACTAAAAAATGCGGGACTAGGTTCATTAGCTGGGGGTGGAGCAGAAATTTTTGATAGCGAAATTCGAAATAATCTTTGTCCAGAAAAAGGTCTGGCAAAACTTTGGTTAGATATTCATGAAACCGCACATAATCTTGGAATATTTTCAAATGCAACAATGCTGTACGGGCATATCGAGAGCTATAATCATCGGGTTGAGCATATGAATGAACTTAGAAATCTTCAGGATCGAACTCATGGTTTTAATGCATTTATTCCTTTAAAATTCAGGAAACAAAATAATTTTTTATCTCACCTTCCAGAAATTACGCTGGTTGAGGATTTACGAAATTATGCAGTTGCAAGAATATTTCTTGATAATATTTCACATATAAAGGCATACTGGCCAATGATAGGAAAAGAAACAGCAAGGTTTGCACTTCATTTTGGGGCCGATGATTTAGATGGAACTATTCATGAAACAACAAAAATATATACACTTGCAGGCTCCGAAGAGCAGGCACCAGTAATGTCTCCATCTGAAATTTCTGAAATTATTACAAGTGAAGGTTTTATTCCTGTTGAAAGAGATTCTTTGTATAATCCGATTTAATTGGTTTTTACAGAATATAACCAAACAACCTTTTTTCCGTAAAACAAGTCTTTGAAAAAGATTAAAATAAATGGCTATGAATAAAAAATTGTTGATTCTTTTATCTCTGGTAGTTATAACTACCTTGATGAATTCGTGTTTTAAAGATAAATTCGATTTAAGTAAGCTTTCTACTTCGGTTGAGTGGGACCCTAATATGGCAGTTCCTGCAATTCATTCAAATTTAACTATTCGTGATTTACTTCGAGATTATGATTCAACTGAGTTATTTGTTGAAGATCAAACAGGATTTTTATTTTTAATGTATCATAAAGAAGTGTTTTCAATTCCTGCATCTGATTTAATAACATTACCAGATCAGAATTTTACAGATAATTTTGTAGGAACTAACTTTACTACAGGTGCATTTCCCGCTGGAACAAGTCAGACTACAACAAAAAATTATACTCAGGTTTTATTATTTGGAACAGATGTTATAGATAGTTTGACTTTTAAATCTGCAACATTTACAACTAATGTTACTTCAACATTTTTACATACTGGTTTACTTACAATAACTTTTCCAACAGTTAGAAAAAATGGACTTCCATATTCAAAAACGGTAAATATTAATACTTCAACAGGAACATTTTCTTCAAATCAGGTGTTTACTGATTTAGCGGGATACAAAGCAGATTTTACAAATCCTGGATTTAATCAGATTCCTGTTAATCTAAGTCTGACTTTTGTTAGCAGTGGCGCACCAATTAATGCAGGAAACCAAGTTAGTCTAGATATGTCTATCAGTAATATAAAGTATTCTGTTTTATGGGGTAACATTGGACAAAGAAATTTTAATGTTCAGGAAGATACAGTAAACATTGAATTATTTAACAATACAGTTAATGGTAATGTGTATTTTATGGATCCTAAAATTCGCTTGCATATTCGTAATTCTTTTGGTGTGCCAATACTTGCAACTTTTAGTAATTTTAAAATATATTCTACAGTTTCAGATTCGTATGTAAATTATACATTCCCTATAATATTTAGCCCATTGTTAATTAATGCACCAACTGTGCCTGGAAATTATGCCCAAACTGATGTCCAACTTGATACTACTAATTTTTTGCCAATACGTACTGTGATTTCAGAGAACCCAAGATATGTTTATTTACAAACTTCTGCAATGACTAATCCTCCCGGAAGTACTCAATATAATTTTGTTACAGATACCAGTCGTTTAGCAGTCGATTTAGAAGTTGAGTTGCCGCTATGGGGCCGTGCTTCGTGGTGGATAATGCAGGATACATTAGATTTTGATTTTTCGGAATATTATAAAGATTCAGTTCCTGATTTAGATAATCTTGATTGGGTAAAACTTAGAATTAATATTTTAAACGGTATGCCTACAGAAGCTGGTGTTCAAATATATCTTACAGATACATTGTATAATGTTATCGACACAATATTCTCACCACAGAATATGGAAATTATACAAAGTGGTATTCTTGGAAGTTCGGGAAAAGTTGTTGCCCCAACAAGAAAAACTTCTGATGTAATGATATACGGAAGCCGTTTAAGCGGAATGCTGGGTGTTAAAAAAGCGCTGATTCGTGGATATATACATACTACAAATCAAGGCTCTACAAATGTTAGGTTTTACTCCGATTATGCTATAGATGTTAAAATGGGGGTTCAGGTGCAAACACATTTTAATACTGGTACAGACTTTAAATAAGGAGGAAAAACCATGAGAACAATAAAAATATTATTTCTAACAATAATTTTTTGGTCAGCTGTTGTAACAATGTTTGCTCAGCAAAACCAAACACTGTATTTTATGCATAGGGTTCCACAATCTAATTTGTTAAATCCGGCTATACAAAATGAATGTAAATTATATCTTAGCGGTATGGCGCTTCCAATTGTTGGACAAGTAATGCCTCCGATGCATGTAAATTATAACAATAATGGTTTTGCCTTTAATAAATTGTTTTATTATGGTACCGGAATAATGGCCGATTCTATGATAACTCCATTTCATAATGGTCAGGATCCATATCGTTTTTTAGACCGTTTGAGAAAAGTTAATTATGTGTCGATGGAAACTGATATCGATTGGCTTTCTGCTGGCTATAGATGGAAAAACTGGTATTTCACTTTTAATCTTACCGAAAAACTCGATATCCAAGCAAGTTATCCAAAAGATTTGATTTTTCTTGGATGGGAAGGTAATGGTAAATCGTTGCTAGGTAAAGAATCTTTTCTTAGTTATTTAGGTGCAAGTGTAAACTGGTATCGGGAGTGGGCTTTAGGTGCTTCAACAACAATTAATAAAAAATGGTCGGTTGGTGCAAGGGGTAAGCTGTTATTTGGAAAAGAAAATTTATGGTTTAAAAGTCACCAGTTAACATGGAAGACAGATGAAACAGACTATACCTATACTTTTAAAGCCGATTGGGAAATGTATTCTTCGCAACAATTTTATGATATAACAAAATTGCAGATGGATTATTTAAATGATTCTTTAATGTTTGAAATGGATACTGTTTTAGATCCAGGAAATATTACAGGAAAAGACATTAAAAAAATAATAATGGATGGCAGAAATCCAGGCGGTGCAATTGATTTAGGATTTAAATATGTTTATAATAACAAAATAAACATATATGGAAGTATTTTAGATCTTGGTTTTATTCGTTATAAAAATAACGTAAATGCTATCAAGGCATCGGGCGAATTTGTTTTTGATGGATGGGACATACAGCCAAATTTTAACAGTAACGATTCCGTAGCTCAGGCTTATGCCGATCATTTTAAAGATTCTGTGATAAAATTATTTGACCCTAAATTAGTAAAAAAGTCATATAGCTATTGGCTTGCTCCTAAAATGTATTTGGGTGGAACTTATACTATTAATCCTAAATTTAATGTAGGGCTTTTATTCAGAGGAGATATTTTTCTTAAACGTTTGCACGGTGGTGTAACATTAAGTGGAAATGCAAACCTTACAAAATGGTTTATGGGAACATTAAGTTATACTGTCGAAAATAATTCCTTTAAACAATTAGGAGCAGGGGTGTTATTTAAAATACCTTGGTTTCAGTTTTATATTGTTACCGATAATGTAAACGGATTTATCTGGCCACAAGCTGCACGAAATGTTAATTTTCGTTTAGGTATTAATATGCTATTTGGTTGCGATAAAAAACAAACAAGTACACTTGTAAATTAATTTTATTAGTTGATTTGTTATATTTTAATTTTCTTATTTAAAACATTAGTAGTTGTTAATTTATACGAACTGTAATTATAAAATAGTCCAACCAATTGTCCCTCTTTTGAAGAGGGTAGGGAGATGAATAAAAAATCGGGCTATTTTATAAATACAAATGATATTAGAATCAAATATTTAAATAAAAAGCAATAAACTTTTTATCTTTGCAAAAAATTATTTATGATTAGTGTTTGTATGAATCATAAGAATTTAAATAATCCAAAGGGATTTTATTATTATAAAAACTAGAATGAATTTTACAGAATTTAATCTTGATCCGAGACTTTTAGAAGGAATCGAGGCAATAGGTTACGAGCACCCAACTCCTATTCAAGAGATGGTTATTCCCGTTATTTTAAAAGGGAGTGATTTAATAGGATCTGCACAAACTGGTACAGGTAAGACTGCTGCATTTTTATTGCCTTTAATAAATAAAATTATTTCCGAAGAACAGGATAACGACATAAAAGCTCTAATAATTGTTCCGACACGTGAGTTAGCTGTTCAAATTGAGCAGCATTTAGAAGGTATTGCATATTTTGCAAGAGTTGGGTCAATTTCAGTTTATGGAGGAGGTGATGGGCTTGCTTTTTCTCGCGAGCAAATGGCTTTATCGCAAGGTACAGAAATAGTAATTTGTACACCAGGAAGAATGATTTCTCATTTAAATATGGGAAATGTTAGTATCTCTGAATTAAAATACCTTGTACTTGACGAAGCAGATAGAATGCTAGATATGGGTTTTTATGATGATATTATGAAAATAATTTCATTTCTTCCAAAAGAAAGGCAAACATTACTTTTTTCGGCAACAATGCCAACTAAAATCAGACAAATTGCCCGTAAAATTCTAATAAACCCCGTGGAAATTAATATTGCGCTTTCAAAACCTCCCGAAAAAATAAAACAGGAAGCATACATTGTATATAATTCTCAAAAAATACCTTTAGTAAGTTATATATTAAGCGAAAGAAAATTAAGAAGCGTAATCGTTTTTTGTTCCACAAAACAAGGTGTAAAAGATTTAACAAGAGAATTAAAAAGAGCAAGATTTTC
>CAILUD010000137.1 GCA_903837285.1 uncultured Bacteroidota bacterium
AATGATTTTCGCCCTATATCCCTAAAGGGAAATCATTGAACTATTTCACAAACGAAGTGCGTAAAATCAATGCTCCCTATAGGGCAATGGTAAACATTGATTTTTAAAATATGCTTAAAAATTTAATTTCAAGCTCAAGTTAAATAGCAATTATTAATTTTGCAAAATATAAATAAGAAAAAAAATATTACAATGGCAAACAAAATAATGGACCCAATTGGGAAATTAATGGGTCTTAGATATAAATCTCATCCATGGCATGGTGTTGAAATTGGCGATAAATCTCCTGAATGTGTTACTTGTTTTATTGAAATGGTTTCGACAGATACTGTAAAATACGAAGTTGATAAAACCAGCGGATACCTTACTATTAATCGTCCGCAAAAATATTCGAATGTAGTTCCTGCATTATATGGATTTCTTCCTCAAACATATAGCGGAAAATCTGTTGCTGAATTCTGCATGGAAAAATCGGGCAAAAAAGGGATAAAAGGAGACGGCGACCCTATAGATGTTTGTGTTCTTACAGAAAAAACTATTACTCACGGAGATATTCTGGTACAGGCAATCCCAATAGGTGGATTTAGAATGATAGACGGAAATGAATCTGATGATAAAATTATTTGTGTTTTAAGAAATGATGCCGTTTATGGAGACTACAAAGATATTACTGATTGTCCCGAATTAGTTATTGATCGTTTAAAACATTATTTTTTAACTTATAAAGATTTACCCGGACAAGAAATTAAAGTAGAAATAACTCACACATTTGGAGTAAAAGAAGCACACGAAATAATTAAAAGATCGGGCGACGATTATCGAAAAAGATTCGAAAATCTTGAGTTACTTTTAAGAGAAGTTTAAAGCTTATATCAAACATAATCCGCCGCGGCGGATAAAATTGTCCAACCTATTGCCTGCCTGCCGGTAGGCAAGTCCCTCTTTTTTGAAGAGGGTAGTGAAATGAAATAAAATGGGACCATTTTATAATCCGCTGCGGCGGACAATTGGTCTTACTCGTAAACCCTTAATTCTGTATCGCCTTCTAAAACTCTTAGCCCGTTCATCGCTAAAGAGCGCATTTCATCTTCGCCAGGATAAACTCCAACAGTTGCAATATGTCCAACTTTTGATTTTACATAATTCACAAAAGTTTTATTATAAGCTATTCCGCCAGTAAGTAATATGGCATCAACTTTTCCTTCTAAAACAGCACACATTGCTCCAATTTCTTTAGAAACCTGATATGCCATTGCTTCTTGAATCATAATAGCATCAGCTTCACCGGCATTTGCTTTTTGTTCAACTTCGTATGCGCTATTTGTACCAAGATATGCAACAAAACCACCTTTACCGGTTATCATCTTTAAAATTTCTTTTTCTTTATATTGACCGCTAAAACAAAGTTTTACCAAATCTCCTGCTGGTAAGGTACCGCTTCTTTCTGGAGAGAATGGACCTTCACCGTCAAGTGCCTGATTTACGTCTATAACCCTTCCGTTTTTATGTGCTCCAACACTAACTCCACCGCCTAAATGAACAACTATTAAATTCATTTCTTCATAAATTTTTCCAATTGCTAATGCATGCATTCTTGCAATAGCTTTTTGATTTAAAGCATGAAAAATTGAAAATCTTTGAAAATTTGGATGTCCAGAAATTCGTGCAATTGGATCAAGTTCGTCAACAACAACAGGATCTGCAATATATGCCTTTGCGCCAGGTATTTGTTTAATCAAATCGTCGGCAATTAATCCGCCTAAATTACTGGCGTGTTGTCCTTGAATTCCAGCTTTTAAATCTTCTTTTAACCTTTCGTTAACTTCGTATACGCCTGATGGAATGGGCTTAACAAGACCACCTCGAGCAACAATTGCCTGTATTGTATTTATATCAATATGTGCAAAAATTAGTTCTTTAACAATAATGTCTTTTCGAAATTCATATTGATCGCAAATTTTTTCGAATTTATCTAGCTCTTCACTAGTATGTTTGATGTTCTTTAAAAAAACTACATCATTAGAACTATACAAAGCAATCTTTGTTGAAGTTGATCCAGGATTAATTGTAAGAATAATTTTTTTGCTCATGACTTTAATAATAATTAATATTACAAAATTATTATAAATTTAACATATAAGTTCTGCCTTTAATCATGGTTTAACCATATAATATTATGATAAAGCAAATTGTTTTCATTACTGCCACTATATTATCGTTTGGAATTCTTGGGTATTCGTTACTTCGGATTTATTCATTTTTAAAACTTACTAAAAGCCACAAGTCTGGCCCTTTAGGTAAAAGAATTTCAAAAACTTTATTTGTTGCTCTTTTTCAAACAAAAATATTAAGGCGACCAGTTATTGGTGTACTTCATGCTCTTGTCTTTTGGGGATTTATTGTTATTCTTTTTGGCAGTCTTGAAATAATTATTGATGGATTTACTGGAATAGAAAAATCTTTGTCCTCGCTTGGTTTTGTTTATCATGTGATTTCAATTTCCGGAGATGTTTTTTCGTGGATCATTTTAATTGCAATATGCGTATTCTTTGTTAGACGAGTTTTTTTAAGTGTAAAAAGATTTGAAGGGATTGAAATGAAACGTAGATCTCATTCAGATGCAAATTTTGCGCTTTCCCTTATTTTTATTTTAATGGTAACACTTATTTGGATGAATATTTTATCTTCTGCAATGAATCTTGAAGAAGGAAAATTGCTTTATCCTATTAATGCACTATTCGGACAATTTTTTACTTCTTTAGATCATACTATATTATTAAGAGCATATGAAATTAATTGGTGGACACATATAGGAGTGATTTTTCTTTTTATGAATATTCTTCCTTATTCTAAGCATTTTCATGTTTTTATGTCGGTGCCTAATGTGTTTTTTAGTAGAACCGAACCCTTAGGAAAACTTCCAAACATGGACAATATAACAAAGGAAGTAAAATTGATGATGGATCCAAATTTAGCTTTTGCGGCACCAACTGAGCCGGTAAGCGAAATTGAAAGATTTGGAGTAAAAGATGTTGAAGATGTAACCTGGAAGAATTATATGGATTCGCTTGCTTGTACACAATGTGGAAGATGTACCGCTTCTTGTCCTGCAAATATTACGGGTAAAATGTTATCGCCACGAAAAATTATGATAGACCTTCGTGCACGTATGAAAGAAAAGGCACCGCATATTTTAAAAGAAGGTAAGGGCTATAACGACAATAAATCTTTATTAAGAGATTATATTACAACCGAAGAATTATGGGCTTGTACAACATGTAATGCTTGTGCACAAGAATGTCCGGTAAATATTAACCACCCCGAAATGATAGTTTTTATGCGAAGATTTCTTGTTATGGAGGAATCGGCTGCGCCTACTGGGCTAAATGTTATGTTTACCAATATTGAGAATAATGGTGCTCCATGGCCATTCTCACCTGAAGATAGGCTGTTATGGGCAAATGATTTAACTACAAATTAGTATTAACAGGAATTTTAACAATATAAATATATGAATATAGAAATTCCAGTAATGGCCGATGTAACTGCAAAAGGACAGCAGCCAGAGTTTTTATTTTGGGTTGGATGCGCCGGTGCATTTGATGACAGATATAAAAAGGTTTCAAGAGCTTTTACAAAAATATTACATCATTTAAATGTAAACTATGCTGTGCTTGGAAAAGAAGAAACTTGTACAGGCGATCCTGCTCGTCGTGCAGGAAATGAAATGCTATACCAGATGCAGGCCTTAACTAATATTAGCACGTTTACAAGATATAATGTAAAAAAGATAATTACTATTTGTCCACATTGTTATAATATATTTAAAAATGATTACCCTGATTTAGGTGGACATTACGAAGTAATTAACTATACTCAGTTTTTACAAACTTATATTGAAAACGGAACACTAAAAATTACATCCGATAAATTTGCCGATAAATCTATTACATTTCACGATCCTTGCTATTTAGGAAGAGCTAATGGCGAATACGCTGCTCCACGAAAAGTGCTCGAAGCTATTCCTTCAACAAAAGTTGAAATGAAACGCAATAAAAGTTTTGCACTTTGCTGCGGTGCAGGTGGCGGACAAATGTTTAAAGAAGCCGAGAAAGGAAATAAAGAAGTTTTTATTGAAAGAACAGAAGACGCATTAGAAACTGGTGCAAATATTATTGCAACGTCTTGTCCGTTTTGTATGGTAATGCTTACCGATGGGTTAAAATACAAAAATAAAGAAGAAGAAATCTTTAATTATGATATTGCCGAGCTTATTGTTATGGCAATGGGGTGGTAAAAAATCAAGAATGCTTTCTTGTTTTTCGATCAAACAACTAAAACAAATTCCTACACCAATAAGAGATGGCGGATCAAGTCCGCCATGACGAACGAAATCAAAATTCTGTCAGGTCTTTAGACCTGACAAAAAACAAAAGGCTAAATTATACTGTATAACAATTTGCTTACAATCGTGAGAATGTACCAAGAATATTTTAATTTGCTTTATGTTTGTTTGACTCCTATATCGGTTTAGTAAATTAAAACATTTCACACAAATCTACATATCAATATTTTTCCATATTTTAACTTTCTGAGCTATTGCGTTTTTAATGGCTCCAGGCAACGAATTTAAGAGTTATTTGTCTTAGTGATATATTCCAAAACTAACAAGTCATGAAAACGAAAATTTTTATACTAAGTTTATTTTTTGCAGTTTCAACTATAAAATTATTCGCACAATGCACTCCAAATGCAGGCCTTGATGCTTATGCCTGCGGACAAACTTGTACTTTGCAAGGACAAATATCTCAAATGGGATCAACTGCTATGTGGACTTCGAATTATCCTGGAGTAGTTTTTTTAAATCCAGCACAATTAACTGTAACAGCAGAAATACCTTCCTTTTCGGGAGCATCAACTGTTGTTAGTTTTATTTTAGTTGAGACAAATGGTGGTTGTTCTGGTAGCGATACAGTTGTTGTAACATTTTACCAAATACCAAATGCAAATGCGGGTTTAGACACTTCTGAATGTGGAAAGGTTTATAATTTAGAAGGAGTATTGAGCAATGCAAATAATAGTGGAACATGGTCTATGTCTAATACTCCACCTAACCCAGGTTCTGCTAATTTTATTCCACCAACTTCACCAACAACAACTGTTACCGTAACCGAGTTTGGTTATTATTATTTTGTGTGGAAAGAAATGAATATTAATAATACAACATGTTTTGACAGAGATACTGTAAGAGTTGAATTTAAAGTTCAACCCATGCCAGATGCTGGATTAGACACTATGGTATGCGGTATTTGGGCAAATCTTTGCGCTACTCCAAGCGTACCAGGTGGTCAATGGAGCTGTCCGCAAGGTGGAATTGCATATTATGATGCTATAAATGGAAATTTTAATGCAAGCTATAAAGATTCAGCCTGCACTACAATCAGATATGGTGCAACAAATAATACGGTAATGATGTTTTGGTTCGAAAACAATGGTGTATGTACTGGATATGATACTGTAAATATATTTTTTGGAAGTATTCAACCTGCAATTTCTCTTGTTGGCGTAAGTGATTCTATTTCCTGTGGTCCTTCTTTTTCTTTATTGAGTGCACAACAACCTGCTTTTGGATATGGTTACTGGATGGATACAGTTCAGAATACAACCTATACCCCTTCACCAATAAATAATACACCTGTTGCAACAATAGATACTGGTGGAGTAGATTATTATGGCTGGCATAATTTTTATTTTATAACAGTAAATGGTATTTGTCGCGATACATCTGTTGTTGTTCCTGTTAAATTTATTAAA
Organism: uncultured Bacteroidota bacterium; assembly: GCA_903837285.1. Classification (GTDB taxonomy): domain Bacteria; phylum Bacteroidota; class Bacteroidia; order Bacteroidales; family GWA2-32-17; genus GWA2-32-17. The sequence goes on from CAILUD010000137.1 coordinate 5,815, forward strand.
AATCCGGTAGCAAATGCTGGTGCCCACCACTGGCCTGGTTTATTTGGACCAGTTTGCCATAATAAAACAGATACTGTTTGTGGATTAGCATATCAAATGAGTGCAATACCATCAATAGGGGCAGGTCATTGGTATTTTTTAGATCCTACAAATATACATTTTGGTACAAGTACTGGTCCACAACAAAGTACGGTTCCAAATGATAGTGTATACCTAACGCTTGGCTATTCTGTATTTAATCCAATTAAATATCGAGAATTTGTATGGCAAGAGAATAATAATGGCTGTGTAAACAGCGACACTTTAAGATTATATTCTGCTCCTATACCCAGTGGCCAATTTGCCATTTCACCACCAACTTGCCCTCAAAATAATTTTAACATAATTGCACATACATGGCCTCTTCCAAATAATGTAGATTATGGCATTACTAACTTTGAATGGATTTATCCTAATGGAATAATGGATCCTACAATAACTAATCCTACATCATCTGATACCGTTTTGATAAATTGGCCCAGCGGGAATCAACATTAT
>CAILUD010000138.1 GCA_903837285.1 uncultured Bacteroidota bacterium
AAATAAAATTTTAAAAATTCAAAAGAAAAATAACGAATTTTTAATGGTATCTGTTACCCTTGTTGCATTTAATAACGAAAATTCCAAAGAATTAATTTGCGATGGTATTATAGAGGATATTACTATACAGGAGAATGAAAAAGCTGAAACAAATAGACTTATTGCAGAACTAAAATTAAATAGTTTTATAATTGAGCAGCCTGTTAAAGATTTTATCTCTCCACAAAGCACTTTAGATTCTGATGCAACAATAACTGATGTTATAAAAACATTAACAATTAGAAAAACAGATTCGATATTGCTAACAAAAAACGAAAAAGATTTTATTGGTATTATAACAAATAACGATATTCAAAAAAGAGTTCTTTCTTTAAATCTTCACCTAGAAAACCCTGCATACCTTATTATGAGTTCTCCCATTACATATACTGGAGAAAACACGTCAGTTTGTGAGGCACTAAATCTTTGTGACGAGAAAAAAATTAATCATCTTGTAGTAAAAAATGATTTAAATCAAATTGTAGGCGTTCTTAAAACTAATGATATTTATAAAAATTTAAAAAATTCGCTTTCTTTTTATATTAATAACGTTAAAAAAGCTTTAACAAATGAAGAGTTAAAGCAAAGCTATAAAAATCTTCAATTGCTTATAAAGCCTCTTATAAATAGCGAAATAGCAGTTAAAAATATCACTGTAATTAATTCTACTTTTTCTGATGCTGTTATAAAAAGAGTAATTGAATTAACAATAAAAGAAATTGGGGAACCCCCTGTAGCATTTTCTTTCATTTGCTTAGGAAGCGAAGGCAGAAAAGAAGAAACATTATACACTGACCAGGATAATGCAATAATATTTGAAGATATTTCAAAAGAAAATGAAACTGTAGTTTATGAATATTTTAATAAACTAGGCGAAAAAATATGCAATGCCTTAAATTTTATTGGTTATTCATTTTGTATAGGAAATATAATGGCAAAAAACCAGCAATGGTGTAAACCAATTAGTGTCTGGGAGAAATATTTTATTAATTGGTTGTCAACCCCCGAGCCTCAAAATCTACTTGAAGCTACTATTTTCTTTGATTTTAGAAATATATACGGTGACGAAATATTTTCTGATAGATTAAGAAATACTATTAGCCATTTTATTAAAGAACAACCACTATTTTTATATCATCTGGCATATAATTCATATAATATTAAATCGCAGCAAATTTCTTCAGGGAGTATAATGTCTGATAAAAACGTTGATATTATTGACTTAAAGAGTGCCGTTAACTTTATTGTTATGTTTGCAAGAACGTACGCTTTACAAAATAATATTTGGAGTACAAACACTATTGATAGGCTGTATGCATTAAAAACAAATCAAATAATAAATGCAAATACTATAGATGATATTCTTTTTTCTTATAATTATTTGATGAAATTGCGTTTTAGAAATCAGATAATACAAAATGATAACAATATGCCACTATCTAATACTTTAAGTACAAAAAAGCTTATAGAAATGGAGTTATCTATTTTAAAAAAGGTGCTTTCTTTAATGCCTTCTTATCAAAATAAAATAGGTGTCGATTTTAGAATTACTACTTAATCTAAATCGAAAAATTTGCATTATGTTTAAATTTCTCGTGTTCATTGCAATGAACATAACCAAGCTGATTTGTTAGTAAAATAGTGTTTCCTATATATAAAGGTTTCTGATTAAAATGACTATGACCGTATATCCAAAAATTTGCATCACAATTTTCAATATATTCTGTTAAATCTACACAAAAAGCTTCGTTTATTGGACTGTTGTTATGTGATGGGGAATTGCAAAGTGAAGAAGGTAGGTGATGGGTTACAACAACAGTTTTGTTTGTTTTATTCGACAACGATTTTTTTATAAAATCAATACTCTCATTATGCAAATTGTTAAAATCTGAAGATTTAATGTTTCTGTCTTTTTTTGCAATACATTCAAAATCGGATACGCTTTGCTCAATGTTTTTTTCGTTATGGCTGCTTATTTTAGACCATAAAGTACTGAAAACAAAGTTTATATTTTCAAATTGTAATTCAATATTGTGAACAATATTTATATTACTTCTTAATTTAATATTATACGATTCGCTGAATTCTGAAAGGTCTTTGTGATAGAATTCATGATTGCCCGGAACCCAAAAAACTTTTTTATAATTATCTGCTATAAAACTAAAAAAAGATTCTTTAAAAAATTCATCATGCAATGGAACAATATCCCCTGCTAATATTAAAATATCGCCATTAACAGAAAGCGGTTTATTGCTAATGTATCTGTTGTTGTGGTCAAATTCAAGATGTAAATCAGAGCAATATTGAATTTTCATGGCAATTGTTTCACCTTTATTATTTTATTTATTAGCCAGGATTAAATTTAGAACTATTATTTTATTCTAACAAATATTTTAAAAACATGCCGTTTTTTAAGTAATATAATATTTAGAATAATAGGTGGATAAAGCCACTTTTATGTTATAAAGCAATTTTAAAATGATTTTTATAAAATCAAAGGAAAGATTAGCAAATTTAAATAATCATAAAATATTTTTTTATTAAGACATAGTTATACAATAGAATACCTAGAATAATTATATTCGTTATTTTGTTATTTTGAATGTTAGTCTATTGCATTCTTGAACATGTAGTACATTTTAATACCCAATTTTAAAATAAGCTTTCTAAATAGTATTTCTTTTAGCCCTTTTTTACTGGTATTTTTAATATGCCCGCCTAATCTATTGTAAGTCTATCGGTTTAGTGGAGTTTAAAGTAATTCTAGAAATATATATTAGTTCACAAAACATGTTGTATAGCTATATATATATAAGTCTGAGATTTCTTTTTCTGAATATCTTTGGCAGTATTATTTAAATTAAAAAAAGGAGGAAATATGCTACACGAACCAACAAATGTTATTGAAACCGATAATGCAGCTCCCAAAAAAGCTAAATTAGGGGTAATATTATTTATTGTTTACACATTAATTTATGCAGGTTTTGTAATGATTGGCTTAACAAAGCCTGAGTTAATGGGAATGGAATTAATGGCCGGACAAAACATTGCTATTATCTATGGTTTTGGATTAATAGTACTGGCAATAGTTATGGGATTTATTTATAACTATTTCTGCACAAAAATGGAAAATAAAATGAATAAAAAATAAACCTAAAACATAAATAATATGATTTACGAAGTATCAAATTTGGCTATTATAATTTTTGTATTTATAGTAGGATTAGTATTAGGATTATCCTTTTATTTTGCCCGAAAAACAAAGTCTGCTGCAAGTTATTATGCTGCTGGCGGTAAAATTCATTGGGCTGTAAATGGAATTGCATTTGCCGGTGATTATTTGTCTGCAGCATCTTTTTTAGGAATTTGTGGTATGATTGCATATTCCGGATATGATGGTTTTCTGTATTCAATTGGATATCTTGCTGGCTGGGTTGTTGCTTTATTCCTTGTTGCCGAGCCTTTAAGAAAACTTGGGAAATATACTTTTACCGATGCTTTAGATGCAAGATTTGATTCAAGAGCAATTAAACTTACAGCTGCAATAAGTACTCTTATAGTTTCAATTTTTTATCTTATTCCACAAATGGTTGGAGCTGGCGACCTAGTTGTTCCTTTACTTGGTTTACCTCATTGGATGGGAGTTGTAATTGTAGGTTCTATTGTTATATTTATTGTTGCAACTGCTGGTATGACATCTACAACTTATGTGCAATTTATTAAAGGTGCGTTATTAGTAATTTTTTCAACAATACTTACTATTTATATTTTAAATAACGGATTAACATTAACACCAAATGCAAATTATCACAAATTTGATAAAATTGCGGCTGTTGTTGCTAATGATACTGTTGTTAGCATTTCCGATTCAACTTATGTTATTAAAACAACTAAAGTAGTAGATAAACTAGTATTTGTTAAACTTGAAAAAAATGGCTCTAATTGCTGGTATCATTTAAACAAAAAAGATGATGTAGCTAATCTCGAAGAAATGCTTGATATAACAGTATTAGCTAATGGTGATAAATTATATAATGGTGCTCCAAAAACAGCAAATAAATTTTATCAGGTTGGTCATTTAAGTAAAATTATTGTAGATGGAAAAGAAGTAGATAAAACTGGACCGGTTGGCCCATTTCAATTTATTAAAACAATAGAAAATAGTGAAATTGTTCGTTTTTCTAAAAAAGGATTTACTGATGGAACAGATAAGGTAACAGTATATTATCAAAAAGTTACTTCTGGTAAAGATGTTATGAAACCAGGACTTTTATATAAATTATCTGCTGCTGCAGGTGCAACATTCTGGGATAAATTAAACTTTTTATCTTTAATGTTAGCATTGTTTTTAGGGACATCTGCATTACCTCATATTTTAATTAGATACTATACAGTACCTAGTCAGCGCGCTGCCAGAAAATCAACTATTGTTGCTATTGCTGCAATCGGATTTTTCTATGTTTTAACATTATACATGGGACTTGGTTCAATGATTAACGGAGTACTTGATGTTGAAAGTAGCAATATGTCAGGACCACTTTTAGCTAAATCTATCGGTGTAGGCTTGTTCTCTATAATTTCTGCAATTGCTTTTGCAACAGTTTTAGGAACTGTGAGTGGACTTATTGTTGCTTCATCGGGTGCAATTGCTCATGATTTTATCGACAAATATTTAAAGGTTGAAATGACTGATCATGGAAAAGTAAAAGCTGGAAAAATTGCTGCATTCTGTGTCGGTATTTTTGCTATTGTATTAGGAATATTATTTAAAGGAATGAATGTTTCATTCCTGGTTGGACTAGCTTTTGCCGTAGCAGCATCTGCTAATTTACCTGCAATATTATTCCTGTTGTTCTGGAAAAAAACTACTGCAAAAGGTATTGCATCTTCAATTATTGTTGGTATAATTTCATCTATTGGAATTATTTTGTTTTCTCCAACAATGTGGGAAAAATATGGTTTAATACCTAAAGATGCGCCAATACCATTAGATAACCCTGGTATCATTTCAATACCTTTGGCAGTTTTAACTTTAGTTATTGTATCTTTAATGACACAAAAAGATAATTCAACAAAAGATTTTAGTAAATAATTATTAATTTAAATTTAATAAAATGAAGAAAATAGTGTTGTTCTTGTTTGTTGTTATTTCATTAACAACAAATGCTCAAGATAAAAAAGAAGAACCAAAATTCGGAATCTCATTTTCCGGATTCGTAAAAACTGATATTTTTTATGATACTCGCCAAACAGTAAATATTAGAGAAGGTCATTTTTTACTATACCCAGAAAATGAGTTGTTAGATGCATTTAATAAAGATGTAAATGCTAGCGCTGCTTTTAATATTCTTTCTATACAGTCAAGGTTAAAAGGTGCTATAACTGGACCAGAAGCTTTTGGAGCCAAAACTGCAGGAGTAATAGAGGCAGATTTTTTCGGAAATGCAAGTGCTGGTTTGGACGATGTTAATGGATTTAGATTAAGACATGCTTTTGTTAAATTAAACTGGAAAAAAACAGAATTGCTTACTGGACAATATTGGCATCCAATGTTCATTGCAGAGGCATTTCCAGGGGTTGTTTCCTTTAATACAGGCGCTCCTTTTCAGCCATTTTCAAGAAATCCACAAATTAGAGTAACTCATAAATTAGGCCCTCTAAACTTAATTGCTTGCATGTATTCTGAACGTGATTTTTCAAGCGCAGGACCAACTTCAAACACCAGCGCTGTTCTAAGTGCAAGTTCTAAGTATATGAGAAATTCTGGAATTCCTGCTGCACATTTTCAGGTTCA
>CAILUD010000139.1 GCA_903837285.1 uncultured Bacteroidota bacterium
ACGTGTTTTATAATTATGTTACTTTGCAAATGGTAAGATCATTTATAATTTTAAAATAGCCCAATTTTTTTATTCATCTCCCTACCCTCTTCAAAAAGAGGGACAATAGGTTGGTCTATTTTATAATGATATTTGGTACAAGATAAATATATATTTTTTTGCAAATGTTGGGATTTGAATTTTTATTAAATTTTTCGTGGATAATTACACTTGTTTTTATTTGTGCTGTTTTAGCAGTACCAATAAAATTCAAAGCTTTTTTTACCGGAGCTGTAATAATATTAAATGCAGTTTGTACAAGCTGGCTTGCAATACCGGCATTAAATGGGAATGTTATTGATTATTCAATATTTGCCGGATCATTCCTGGGAACAATTCCAATTCGGATTGACGGATTATCAGCTTGGTTTATTTTAATAATAAATTTTACATCTATTACTGGACTTTTGTATGGAACGGGTTATTTAAAAGCATATTCCAATTCTTCTTCAAAGCTTAGCTTGCATTGGATACTTTATATTTTGTTTCATCTTTCAATGGTTTGGGTTTGCATGTTGCAAAATGGAATTGCATTTCTAATTGCATGGGAAATTATGTCGTTATCATCACTTCTTTTAGTGATTTTTGATCATAACAACCAGAAAACTTTAAAAGCAGGAATAAATTATCTTGTTCAAATGCACATTTCTGTTGTGCTTTTAACTGTTGGTTTTATTTTGGTTTATTTTAAAACCGGCTCGTTTGATTTTGAAGCAATAGGCAGCTATTTTAATTCAAACAATAATATTTTACTTTTTTTTATTTTCTTTATAGGATTCGGATTAAAAGCCGGATTTATTCCACTGCATACATGGTTGCCACATGCACATCCTGCCGCACCTTCGCATATATCAGGAGTAATGTCGGGCGTTATTGTAAAATTAGGTATTTATGGAATATTCAGAGTTATTACTTTTTTAAAATTCGATTTCTTATTAATAGGAGAAATTGTATTAATTATTTCAGTTTTATCCGGTTTATATGGAATTTTAAATGCTGCAGTTGTTCGTGATTTTAAAAAAATGCTTGCTTATTGTACTATTGAAAATATTGGAATAATTGGAATGGGAATGGGCATAGGCCTTATGGGTATTGGAAATGGCAATTCACTTTTATATTATTTAGGATTTGGAGGTGCTTTGTTACATGTGTTAAATCATTCATTATTCAAATCACTGTTATTTTATTCTGCAGGATCGGTTTATCAGCAAACTCATACAAGAAACATGGATAAATTAGGTGGATTAATTAAAAGTATGCCTAAAACTGCTGTGATTTTTCTTATTGGAGCTATTGCCATTGGTGGGATTCCACCTTTTAATGGTTTTATTTCAGAGTTTATTATTTATAGTGGTTTAATTGAAGGAATAAAAACAAATAGTATAAGTCAAATAATTGTATTTGTACTTTCTTTTACTACATTAAGTATTATTGGTGGAATGTCAATTCTTACATTTACAAAAGCCTTTGGAACAATCTTCTTAGGAAATGAAAGAGAAATTTCACATCCGAAACCAAAAGAAGTTTCAATCATAATGCTTTTACCTCAATATTTAATTATTGTTTTTATGCTAAGCATTGCTTTTGTTCCTGGCTTTTACTTAAATTTGGTGGGTGAAATTCTTAATAGTTTTTTTAAAAATTCATTGGCTTTAAATGCTTCAGTTTTAATTAGCTATTCGGCTACACTGTATAATATAAGCATATGTTCTGCTTTATTTGTTGGTATTATTCTGCTTTTTTTGGGCATTAGGTTATTTGTTATTAGAAATAAAGAAAAAATTATTCAACCTACCTGGGGTTGTGCATATGTTGCCCCTAACAGTAAAATGCAGTATTCTGGAAAATCATTTTCAAAAACAATGAGTAAAATTTTTAATTTCTTTTTGATAGAAAAGAAAAACTATAGAAAAATTGATGAAGGAGAAATTTTTCCAATGAAAAGAAAATACGAGTCAAATTCTTTTGATTTTTTTGAATTCCGATTATTTGATAATATTTCTCACCGATTAGTTTATTCTGCAAACTACTTTAAGTTTATTCAAAATGGTCGTGTGCAATCATATGTACTTTATGGAATTATATTTATATTAGCAATATTTTTAATAACTGTGTTTAATTTAATATAATGAATATAATAATTTCATTTATATTAGTTTTAATTTCGGCAATAGCATTAATACCTTTTTTAGGGGTTAAATGGAAAGGGATTGTAGTATATTCGGTAATTGTGATTAATGTTATTTTATCTTGTTATTTTGCTGTTCATTCTCTTTTTGGTCAAAATTACGATTTTCTTTTTTCGGGTAGCATAATAACAGGATTAATTCATATCAGGATAGATGCGCTTTCTGCATGGTTTATTTTAATACTTAATTTTATTTTTCTTACCGGAGGTTTCTATGGTTTGTTTTATATGAAATCATATAAAAGTCAGCAAAAAAAATTAACCTTACACAGTATAGCATTTATATTGCTTTACGGAGCGCTTATAAGTGTTTGTGTAATTCAGAATAGCATTGCATTTCTTATTGCATGGGAAATATTGGCTTTGTCGGCATTTCTTACAATTATTTTTGAGTACGAGAAAATAGCAACAATTCAGGCAGGAATAAATTATTTAATTCAATCTCACATTTCTATTGTTTTTTTAATGGTAGGTTTTGTGTGGGTTGCATATAAAACGGGTAGCTACGACTTTTCTGCAATTACCCAATATGCATCATCAAATAATGGAAATGCAGCTATAGTTTTGTTTTTATGTTTTTTTGTTTCCTTTGCAATAAAAGCCGGACTTGTTCCATTTCATACCTGGTTACCTTATGCACACCCGGCTGCACCTTCGCATATTTCCGGAATTATGTCGGGTGTTATAATTAAAATCGGAATTTTTGGAATTCTTAGAATGTTACTTGTTATTAAACCTGATTTTACAACAATTGGTTATATAATTCTTTTTATTTCTTTAATTTCAGGATTATATGGTGTAATGTTAGCAATTATTCAACATAATTTAAAAAAGCTACTTGCATATCATAGTATCGAGAATATTGGTATAATCGGAATGGGAATCGGAATAGGCTGTATTGGATTAGGAAGTGGGAATCAAATAATAGCTACTTTAGGTTTTGCCGGAGCATTGTTACATACTTTAAATCATGCTTTGTTTAAATCAGTTTTGTTTTACACTGCAGGAAATGTATATTTGGCAACACATACCTTAAACATTGATCAGTTAGGTGGATTAATAAAAAAAATGCCACAAACTGCAATATTATTTCTTATTTCAGCAATAGCTATTTGCGGAATACCTCCATTTAATGGATTTATTTCTGAATTTTTAATTTATTCTGGTTTATATTATTGGCTTAAAGAAGCAATGCTGTTTTCATCAATAACAGTTATAATAACCGTTTTAGGTTTAGTAATGATTGGTGGAATGGCAATGTTATGTTTTACAAAAGCATTCGGGATAATTTTTTTAGGAAATGCCAGACAAGCATTTAAGCACGAAATAAAGGAAGTGCCGTTTATTCAGTTGGCTCCATTGTATATAATTACATTATTAATTATTGCAATTGGATTGTTTCCAAAAGTATTTTTAAATCTTCTTTCTAACCCTGTTAGTTTGTTTACAAACCTAAATAATAGAGCTATACTACCATTTCACGAAAAAGCATTTAATGTAATTCAGCCAATTACATGGGCAATGTGGGGATTTATTCTTCTTATTGTTGTCTTGTATATTGTTAGAAAAATTGCAATTTCAAAAAGAACTGCAGTCATTCAGCCAACATGGGGTTGTGCATATGTTGCTCCAACATCAAAATTACAATATACAGCAAGTTCTTTTGTAAAGTCGTATAGTAAAATCTTCGGAATGTTTTTCTTAATGAATTCTAAAAAAGAAAATAATGTTCATGGAATATTCCCCGTAAAAGCCCATTTAGAAACACACCCGTATGATAAATTGGAAAAATGGGTAATAGATAATCCTATAAGATTATATAAAACATTTATGGGAAGATTTCTTTTTCTTCAAAACGGTAAATTGCAGTTTTATTTGATATATGGGATAATATTTATTGTATTAGTTATTTGTGTCCCTCTATTTTATGAGAAAATATGTTTGTTAATTGACTTTTTTAAACGGTTATAGTTATGTTAAGTATAATTTTAATATTGATTGCTGCTTTCTTTTTTACGGGTGTTATAATCCGTACTAAGAGTATTGCATCCGGACGAAAAGGGCCAGGCATTTTTCAGCCAATAAAAGATGTGGTCAGATTATTTAAAAAAGGGGCTGTATACAGCGAAACAACAAGTTTTATATTTCAGATTGCTCCAACAATTTATTTAGCCTCTGTTGTTATGGCGATGCTTGTTGTACCATTTGGCAATTCAAAAGGAATAATAAGTTTTAATGGAGATTTTATTTTCTTTGCATATGTACTTGCCTTAGGAAAGTTTTTCAGTATAATTTCTGCAATGGACACAGGTAGCAGCTTCGAGGGAATGGGAGCAAGTCGTGAAGCATTGTATTCTATGTTTGCCGAACCTGCGTTTTTTGTGTTAATGGGTTCTTTGGCATTGCTTACAGGTCATACTTCATTTCAGGAAATATTTCAGGATTTACATTTAGGCTCATATATAAGTTATGCCCTTACTACTCTTGCAACCTTTGTTCTGGTTATGATTGCAATGATAGAAAATAGTCGTATGCCTATTGACGATCCAAAAACGCATCTTGAATTAACAATGGTTCACGAAGTAATGATACTTGATAATAGTGGTTTTGATTTGGGTTTAATTTTAACAACAGGTTATTTAAAATTTGCAATTTATGGTGCATTAATAGTCAACCTTTTTATTGGTAGTTTTGATTATCAATATGCTATTCCTATATTTTTTACAATTCAGTTTATGATGGCTGTTTCAATAGGTTTAATAGAATCTTTTATGGCAAGGTTCAGAATGAATCATAATGCGCAGTTTATAGTTGTTTTAACTTCAGTAAGTTTACTGATATTTTTTGGTGTGTTATTAATGTTAGGAAAATTCATTTAATTAAAAAATATCTAAAATGATACACGTATTTTTAATAGTATTTCTTATTTCACTGTTTTATATGGCAATTGCAAATCGCATGCTGACTTATGTGAATATTCTTGCTTTGCAGGGAGTATTATTGTTTTTTGTAGTTTTTTTACAACTAAAAGAAATAAGCACCTTAAATCTTGTATTGATACTTTTAGAAACAGTAGTTTTTAAATCATTAGCTGTTCCTTTATTTTTAAGATATATATTAAAGCGAAATAAAATAACACGTGAGGCCGAACCTTTTTTACCTCATTTTGTTTCTTTAATTATTGTAACACTAATCGTTGTTGTAACAATATTATTAGCTAATTCAATTAAAGATACCAATCTTGATAAAATATTCTTTGTTGTTGCATTGTCAACTTTATTTACCGGACTATATTTTATCGCATCTCGCAGAAAGATTATTACACATGTTATGGGTTATTTAATAATTGAAAACGGTGTTTTTGTTTTGTCACTTGCAGTTGGTAACGAAATGCCAATGCTTGTAAATTTGGGTATAATGTTAGATATTTTTGCTAGCGTTTTAATTTTAGGTATTTTCCTAAATAAAATAGGCGATGTGTTTAAAGAAGTTGATGTTGATCAGTTAACTAATTTAAAAGATTATTAAAATGACTCTAATATATTTAATAGGTGCTTTTTTGATTGTAATTGGATTATTTGTTAACAGAAATAAGATTATCAATTATAGTCTTTTGGGATTATTTATTATTCTACAATGGACTTTTACCATTTATTCTCTTTATCATTTTAGATGTACTGAATTAGACTATTTTAGTTTTGATTCACTTGGAATATTGTTGTTATTAACATTAAGTATTGTTGCTGTTCCTGCTGCATTGCATAGCTTTATTTATATTGAGAAACATCCTGAAAATCCAGAAACGCGATCGATTTATTTTGCTGCCTTAGTTGGATTACTTACTGCAACCGGCGTTGGATACCTTTCAAATCATATTGCAGTAACATGGATATTTACCGAAATAACAACATTATGTGCTTCTGCTTTAATATATCATCATCGCACAAAATTGGCTCTTGAAGGAACATGGAAATATGTTTTTATTTGTGCCATTAGTATCACTTTTGTTTTTATTGGAATTTTGTTTTTAAGTCTATCATTGACGCATGCAGGTTCCGATGATTTATCTTTCAAAAATTTATTAGCGAATAGTGCACAATTAAATCCATTTTGGTTAAGGTTATCATTCCTTTTTATTTTCACAGGATTTACTGCTAAGTTAGGATTAGTTCCAATGTTTACTGCAGGTATTGATGCTAAAGACAAAGCTCCTGCACCAGCTGGAGCACTACTTGCAAGTGTTCTGATGAATCTTGGCTTTGTTGGAATATTTCGCTTTTATATTGTTATAGCAAATACTCCTTTACATCATTGGGCGAATGTTGTAATAGGTATTGCTGCATTTTTATCTTTATTTGTGGCTACTGTGTATATGATTAAGGTTAAAAATCTTAAGCGTATGTTTGCATACTCTGGTATAGAACATATGGGATTAGTAATGCTAGGAGTTGCTGCTGGTGGTGTTGGTTATTATGCCGCTATATTACACGTTGTTTTACATGCTTTTGTTAAATCTGCTGTTTTCTTTCAGTATAATCAGATTTATAGAATTTATCAGAATAAAAGTATTTATCATATTGGCAATTATTTTAAATACAATACAACCGGAGCAATAGTTATTTTATTTGCATTTATAAGTACTTCTGCTATGCCGCCATCTGGTTTGTTTGTAAGTGAATTTTTAATTTTCCGATCATTATTTGAGGCAAACCAGATAATTGTTTTGATAGCTGTACTTCTGCTTTTAACTATGATAATATGGGCTTTTGGAAAAAATATTTTCAAAATATTATTTATTCCACCCGTTGATTTTGACGATAGTAATTTAACAAAGATAAGTCCATGGGAATCTTCAACACAATTTATTTTATTGGCGGGTGCTGTTTATTTGGGGTTAAATCCTCCAATTGAATTTGTTAATTTAATTAAAGAAAGTATAATGTTATTACCAAAATAATATGAACTATATCACAATCTCAAATAACCAGACCATACCAATTTCGGATATTCCCGAAATTAATTATGATACTTTTTTTGATACAAATACATCTTTTATTTATGATAATGTTGAGAGGCATTGTGTAAATTATTACGGATATCAGTTTAATAATAGAATAAAATTAATTTGCTGTATTGCTGATGATAATACTCATGAGATATTTGTTAGTTCATGTTTGGTACACCAAACTGATAAGTTAAGTTCATTTACAGCAAAATTATTTTGTTTTGAAAAATTTGAAAGAGAAATTCATGAAAATTTCGGAATTGATTATGTTGATCATCCCTGGCTAAAGCCACTTAGATATGCACATAATCGCTTTGATAAATCTAAACAAAATGCAAATTATCAGTTTTATTCTATAGATAGTGATGAGTTGCACGAGGTGGGTGTTGGTCCAATTCATGCAGGAATTATTGAACCCGGACATTTCAGGTTTATTTGTAACGGCGAACAAATATTGCACCTCGAAATTCAATTAGGTTACCAGCATCGTGGTATTGAACAATATTTTTTAGAAAAGAAAAACTTATTACAACGTGCAACTATTGCTGAAAATATTGCAGGCGATACTGTTGTTGGTCATACTACAGCCTTTTCGCATATTTGGGAAAGTTTATGTGGGTTTAAAGCTCACCGAGATATTCAATTTGCAAGAACATTAGCATTGGAATTGGAGCGTGTAGCTGTTCATACAGGCGATTTATCTGCCGTTTGTACTGATATTGCATATCAATTAGGAAGTTCAGTTTTTGGAAGATTACGAACTCCGATTATTAATTATTTTCAGGAATGGAGCGGTAACAGACTTGCAAAAGGTTTAATCAGGCCAGGGCGTAATCAATTTCCTTTTAGTAAATTGTTAGGAGAAAGGCTTAAAGAGGTATTTGACAAGTTTGAGCCTGACTTTACCGAAATGAATGAAGAACTGTTTAGCTTACCATCTGCTCTTTCACGTTTTGAAAGAACAGGGGTTGTTTCATTTGATGATGTATCAAAAATTGGAACAGTTGGTATGTCGGCAAGAATGAGTGGAGTAAACAGAGATATTAGAGTTTCACATCTATATTGTTTGTATCCTGAGTTAAATCATGAGCCAATTATTAAACATCATGGCGATGTATATTCGCGCGTACAAATTAGAAAACACGAAGTATGGCAGTCTATAAAGCATATTCGAAATCTCCTCAACAGTATTCCAGAGGAAATATCAGCTGACTCAACATTAAACAAACCAAAACCAAATTCATTTACTCTTTCATTGGTCGAAGGCTGGAGAGGAGAGATTTGTCATTGTGCAATAACAGATGTTAATGGAGATTTGCTACATTATAAAGTTAAAGACCCTTCTTTTCACAATTGGTTAGCATTGGCCTTGGCTGTTAGAAATAACGAGATTTCAGATTTTCCGGTTTGTAATAAAAGTTTTAATTTATCGTATTGTGGACACGATTTATAATAAAAATATTTATGTTTAACAATGTAAAAATATTATATCATCAAGGCAAACAGTTTATACCTGATGTAACAACGGTTGAGGTTCCCGGCATTTTTCGTGGTCGTCCTATTATCAGTCTCGAAAAAGTTGACCAGAGCAAATTCGTTGAACTTTGTCCAACAGACGCAATAAGCCAAAATCCCCTTTGTATAGATCTTGGTAAATGCACTTTTTGTGGAGAATGTGCAAGAGTTTTTCCAAATAAAATTTCTTTTACAAAAGACTATAAATTGTCAGTTAACAAAAGGGAAAATTTAATAATAAAAGAAGGAGAAGATCAACCTATCGAATTAAATTCTGAATTAATTCGAAAAGAAATTCACAAAATGTTTGGTGGATCGCTTAAGCTACGCCAAATTTCTGCTGGTGGGGATAACAGTTGCGAAGCAGAATTAAATGCAGCCGGAAACGTAAATTTTGATATGGGGCGTTTTGGAATCGAGTTTGTTGCATCGCCCCGTCATGCTGATGGAATTGTAATTACCGGACCAATTTCAGAAAATATGGCAGAACCTGTGCAAATTTGTTATGATGCAACGCCTAATCCAAAAATAATTATACTCGCCGGAACTGATGCAATAAGCGGTGGAATATTTTTAGAAAGTAAAGCTATAAACCGAAGCTTTCTAGAAAAATATCCAATTGATTTATATATACCAGGAAATCCCGTTCATCCACTTACTTTTATAAATGGGGTTTTGGGATTGATTTCAAGGAAGAAATAATTATTTGTATTTATCATATAATCAGCAGTAAGCGAACATTTAACTAAGTTGTAAACTCTCATTTTGACCAATCCAATGAAAAAAGAAATTAATCTTCCATTTAAAACCGTACCTTTGCAAACTTTTTCAGGAACACATTATTAGTTAAAAAACATGCCAGATATTAGAAATATTGCAATTATTGCACACGTAGATCACGGAAAAACCACATTGGTAGACAGAATACTTAATCAGGTTAAGTTATTCAGAGACAATCAGAATATGGGTGATTTAATTCTCGATTCCAATGATTTGGAGCGCGAAAGAGGAATCACAATTTTAGCAAAAAACGTTTCGGTTCGCTATAAAGGAATAAAAATTAATATTATCGATACACCGGGCCATGCCGATTTTGGTGGCGAAGTTGAGAGAGTTATAAATATGGCAGACGGAGTATTGCTTTTAGTTGATGCTTTTGAGGGGCCAATGCCTCAAACACGCTTTGTGTTACAAAAAGCAATGGAAATTGGGTTAAAACCAATAGTTGTAATAAATAAAGTTGATAAACCAAACTGTCACCCAGATGTGGTGCACGAACAGGTTTTTGATTTAATGGTAAGCCTTGATGCAAACGAAGAGCAATTAAGTTTTCCAACAGTTTTTGGATCATCAAAACATGGCTGGATGGGTCCGGATTGGAAAAACCCAACAACAGACATTAGCTATTTACTTGATACAATTCTTGATTATGTTAAAGCTCCTGTTTTTGAAGAAGGGCCTTTACAAATGCAAATAACATCACTTGATTATTCTTCTTATGTTGGAAGAATTGCAGTAGGTAGAATTACTCGTGGAAGTATAAAAGCAGGTCAAACAGTAGCTTTAATAAAATCTGAAGGCGAAATAGTAAGAACTCCTATTAAAGAGCTTTATCTTTTTGAAGGACTAGGTAAAGAGAAAGTAAAATATGAAGTTCATGCTGGTGAGATTTGCGCTTTAATTGGACCCGAAAATTTTGATATTGGTGATACTATTGCAGATTGGGAGCATCCAGAAGCTATCGCTCGCATAAAAGTTGATGAGCCTACTATTAGTATGGTATTTGCCACAAACAATTCACCATTTGCAGGTAAAGAAGGAAATTTTGTAACATCAAGACATTTACGCGAGAGATTGTTTAAGGAAACAGAAAAAAACCTTGCACTTAAAGTTGAAGAAACAGATGGAGCCGATAAATTTTTAGTTTATGGTCGTGGAATTCTTCATCTTTCAATACTTGTTGAAACAATGCGCCGTGAAGGTTTTGAATTTCAATTGGGACAACCAAAGGTTGTTATAAAAGAAATTGATGGTGTTAAAAATGAGCCAATGGAATCATTAACTATTAATGTTCCTGAAAATTTTTCGGGTAAAGCAATCGAAATTGTTGCTCGCCGCAGAGGAGAGTTAATGAAATTTGAAACCAGAAACGAAAGAGCTGTTTTAAAATTTGATATTCCTGCAAGAGGTTTAATAGGTTTAACAAATAACATATTAACTGCAACTGAAGGTGAAGCGATAATGGCACACCGTTTTAAAGCCTTTGAACCATGGAAGGGTGATATTATAACACGTATTAATGGCTCGTTGTTAGCAATGGAAACCGGACAGGCAATTGCATTTGCAATTAACAAATTGCAGGATAGAGGCAAGTTTTTTGTAAATCCTGGCGAGGAAACTTATGCTGGTCAGATTATTGGCGAAAGTACACGCGAAGATGATTTAGTTGTGAATGTTAACAAAAAGAAACAGTTAACAAATATGCGCGCAAGCGGTACAGATGAAAAGATGTTTATTACGCCTGCAATTAAGTTTTCTCTCGAAGAATATATGGAGTATATAAAAGAGGACGAGTATGTTGAAGTTACTCCAAAATCTATGCGTATGCGTAAAATATTGCTCGACGAAAATGCTCGTAAGCGTCAGAAGAATGCTGGTCAGGCAGGATAATAACAAAGAATAACGCAAATTTTTATTAGCCTAAAGAATTTCTTGCAGTTTTTCAGCGTAGTAGTTCCTTTGTTAAGTAGTTAAATGTAAAAATTAACTCTAATAGCTTGTTAATTTAAATTAGTTTAATATTTTTGTGTAATAAATTAACCAAAACAAAATTTTATGAAAAAATTATTCTACGCTTTTTTGTTTATAATTCTGGGAGTTAACTTTACATTCGCCCAGTTATCAGACAGAGTAAACAGCCCAAGCACATTTAAAATTGGAACCAGACCAGTAGCCGGAAACTGGGGTATTGTATTAGCTCCAGGTTATCAGGACTTTAAAGACATGGTAAGTCGTATTGATGGCAATGATACAACTGCTGTTGTAAATGTTTTGCCCGTTATTGCTTTAAGAATGTATAAATCAGACAATCTTGTATTAAGAATTGGTATTCGTTCAAAAACTAAGAATTTAAAACTTGCTGGTACAGTTCTGGCCCCTACAACTGGTGGTAATTACATTACCGAATTAAAATACCAACGCAGAAATGCAGAATTGTATATCACTCCTGGTTTTGAATATCATTTTTCAAAATCAAATATTCTTGACGTTTATCTTGGTGCTAGTATACCTATTGGCTACTTTAAAGAAAACCAAACAGATTATATGCGCGAATCTGATTTAACAGGTTTCTACTCAAGTGTTGAGCGTAAAAGATTTGGATTAGCATACGGCTTTGAAGGATTTGTAGGAATTCAGGCTTTTGTTGCTGACTTACCTTTCTCAATAGGTGTTGAACTTGGTAGCACTGCATTAGGTAAATTAGGAAAAAAATGGAAAGTTGATTCTTATTCAGTTGCTGGCGGAGTTGCAACTACTCAATCTTATTCTACAGTAAACCTTGATCCAAATGACGTAATTGATGCTACAGCTGTTGGTGCACTTGTTCAATTAGAGCATTTTTCAAAACTTACAGCAAAATCTTTTTACATTGACGGAATGGCAAGAATTACATTAAGTTATTATTTTAACAAGTAATAATTCAATTTAAATAAAAAATCATGAAAGTCTTAAATAAAATATTAATCCCACTTATTGTTTTAGTTCTATTTGCATCATGTAGCGTTAGAACAAATAAGTTGATGAATACCGGAACATTCATGCCAAATGATATAAGGCTGAATCAAACAATGAGCGATTTCGAATTTCTTGGCGAAGGTGAAGTTTCTGTTGAATACGGTCGCTATTTATTCTTTTTTTCTCATTTAAATCTAATTAACGGAAAAGAAGTTGCCCGTAGAAATCAAACTATAATTAATTTTAGCGGAAGTGGAAACTTTAGTTTTACTCTTTTGCCTAATACAAAAATTAGAAGAGCGGTTTATGAAATGCATGTTAAATATCCGACTGCTGATTTTTTAGTTCCTGTTAATATTATTACCGAAAAACAGGGAATGATACTTGGTAGTAAGGTAAAACAAACTATGAAGGTCAAAGCTTATAAAATTAAATAATTAAAAAATCCCTGTCAATAGATGGGGATTTTTTTTATTTTTGCTTATAATTAATCCATTATCACGTGCGATCATATTTGCTTATTATTTTTGCCATTCTTTTTTCTTTTTCATGTAAAAAGGAAAAAGATCCATTATTGATTTTTCTTCATCCAGCTATAAGCGTTTACAATGCTAATCCTGATGATGTTATTCGTATTGAAGTTACCGGATCATCGGGATATGAGCTTAAGAAGTTAAAAATTAATCAAAGAAAAGTAAATTCTCTTTCAACTACCATATTAGATAGTGCAATATCTGGAAATAACCTTTCTTATACTTTAGAATATAAGGTCCCAGCAGGAAATGACACAACACAGTATGTTCTGGAAATTATGCTTTTTGATGATTCGGGTAATAAAACTTCAATAGGAGTTTCTGTTTTTGTTTATCCTAACAACTTATTACTTGTTGAAACAGCTGGGCATGAAATGTTTTCTCATGCATCTACAGGATATGACGCATATGATTTTGCAACCGGCCAGCCATTACACTCAGAATCTTCTGATTCTTCTGTAATGAATATTATAGACATGACTAATGACACAATTAATCCGAATACCCTTTTAAACAAATGGAGTTCGCCTGCCGGCAATAAGTTTGTTCGTTTTATAGATTTTGATTATGCGAATGCTACTTTTACTATGCTTCGTAACTCTTATAATTCAGGCATTAAAAACTCATTTATTGAGAATATTTCTAGTGGTGATATAATACTTTCAAAAATTGGTAACCCGCTTATAGATACCGGCTATGTTGCAATAAAAATAGTTTTGATTATTGATGAAGATTCGACTCAACTTGACAGATATATTTTTAACCTTAAAAAGTAACAAAAATGAAACTGGCATTCATTTTAATTGCTGTATTATACAATTTCATAAGCTATTCTCAATCAATTGATGTTAGAAGATCAGTTTGGGGAGCTTCCTCTGCTGATGTTAAAAAAGTTGAACTTCCATTAATTCCTGTTTTTGAAAAAGACAGTGATTTTATTTCACAAAAACAAGCTAACAAAATTGTTAGTTATAAAAATGTTGTAGTAGAAAAACAACTTGCACAAATAGATTATTATTTTCGTAACGATAAGCTTATTGCAATTTGTTTTATTCTTCAGCAAAAAAAGGATTCGGTTTTACCAAACTTGTATTCAAAAACAAATCAAATACAAGGCATATTTAATAAATTTGTGCAGGTAAAGGGGATGAAACCTGTATATTGCTGGACTTACGATAATGGAAGTTTTAAACAACAATCAAGAAAAACAGCATGTACATTTGTCGATCAGGTAACGGCTGCAGAACTAGAACAATATGGGCAAACTTTAAATATAGTAAATAGGGCTCTTTTTGTTCTTGGTAATGAACGAACTTTAGCTTCTTTTGAATTTGACATAAAAAATATTGATAATAATGTTCTTTGTTGGATAAATTTTAGTCCAACAAATGTTGTTGAACAATCATTACAGTCTACAGATTTTTAACATAATATAAAATTATATGAAACGGTTAATTATCCTTTCTTTAGTTCTATCAATTCCAGTTTTTTTGTTTAGTCAGTCTTACATTGAAACAAAATGGGAAAAATATTTTGGAGGTAGTTATGATGATAAAGCGAAATCTGTTATTTCAACTGAAACAGGTTTTTTACTTGCAGGATGGACCAAGTCGACAGGCAATGGTGGTCGGGATTTGCTTGTAATAAATGTTGATAAAGAAGGAAATAAAATTTGGGAAAAAACTTATGGTTCAACTGAAGATGATTCGGCAAATGTTATAGTATCAAATGGGAAGGAAGGATTTTTGTTAGCAGGTGTAACAACAGTTAAAGAATCTGGTTATACTCATATCTGGTTTATGTTTTTAGATAAAAATGGAGACAAAAAATGGGATCGCATACAAGGTGGAGCTACTCTTGATTGCGCAACAGATATTATTCAAACAAAGGAAGGCGGATTTCTGTTAGTTGGGGCTTTGGAAGCAAAAGGCGATCATGATCGCGATATGTTGGCATTAAAATTTGATAGCAAAGGCAACAAAGAATGGCACGCAACATATGGTGGCAGATACTATGATGATATGGCTTACGGAGCCGTACCAACATCTGATGATGGGTTTATTTTAACCGGATATACTAAATGTAAAGGTGCCGGTGAAGAAGATTTATACGTTGTTAAAATTGACAAATATGGAACCATGAAATGGGAAAAAACCTTTGGTGGTGCTGGTTCAGATATTGGTCGCAGTATTTCTGCTACTTCTGATGGTCGTTTTATCATTTGTGGGTCTACACGGTCAAAAGGTTTTGGCGAAGAAGATATGTACGTTGTTAAAATTGATAATACAGGGAATTTAGAATGGGAAAAAACTTTTGGTGGATCGGCATCAGATATAGCAAATTCAGTAGTTTGCACTCAAGATAAAGGGTGTGTTGTTGCAGGTTATGTTAAGTCAAAAGGAAATGGTAAAGAAAATGCTTATTTAATAAAACTTGATAATAAAGGCGAAATTTGTTGGGAAAGAAGTTTTGGAAAAAAACAATATGATGTTGCAGAATCTATTATTCTTCTTCCTGATAATGGATACATGGTTGCAGGTTGGTCGGAATCACTCGCCGGTGGAGAATCGGATATGTGGGCTTTAAGATTAAGTGATAATACCGAGCCAATAATAAAAAGTTATGTCGAGAAAAAAATATCAGAATGGGAGAAAAAAAGTGCAGGAGAAACCGATCAGGATTATGCAGCGCGTATTGTTGCGGTAAATAAGGAAAATAAAATTACTGAATTGCGCAAAGAAGCTATGATTTTTTATAGTAATGAAGAAGGTACATTAGCACAGAATGTCACAACTCAAAATGCAAATACTGACGAGCCTTTATACAGAGGTGGAGGTGATCCTTTGGCTGGATTAAACGTAAAAAATACAGCTACCAAACAACCTATACAAATTGGTAATTACTATGCATTAATAATTGGTATCGATAATTATGTTGGCGAGTGGGCTAAGCTTAAAAATGCCGTAGCCGATGCAAAAGCAATTGAAAATTTATTAAAAACAAAGTACAAGTTTAATAATTTTAGAACTTTATATAACGAACAGGCTACAAGAGATAATGTAATTAAGGAATTTGAGTGGCTTGTTAAAAATGTAAAAGCAACAGATAATCTTTTAATTTATTATTCAGGTCATGGTGAATTTAAACAGGAATTAAATAAAGGCTATTGGGTACCAGTTGATGCAGCAACATTATCAACATCAAATTTTATTTCAAATAATGATATACAGACTTTTTTAAGTGGAATTAAATCAAAGCATACTTTGTTAATTGCTGATGCTTGTTTTAGTGGTGATATTTTCAGGGGGAAAACAGTTTCAATTCCTTATGAAAATTCTGATAAATATTATGAAAAAGTGTATAATCTTCCATCAAGAAAAGCAATTTCATCTGGAGGAATAGAGCCTGTTATGGATGGTGGTAGAGATGGACATTCTGTGTTTGCTTATTATTTGTTAAAAACTCTAAATACTAATGCCAGCAAGTATTACGATGCAAGTCAGCTTTTTGATAACATTAAAATACCTATTGTTAATAATTCTGAACAAACTCCAAATTTTCAACCAATAAAAGATAGTGGTGATGAAGGCGGACAATTTTTATTTATACTAAAATAACTAATGCGACAGCCATTATTGGCAATATTATTTTACTTATTGTTGAATTGCTTCTCGAGTTCAGCTCAGCAGAATAATTTTAAAATGTACTCAATTGAGGATGGTCTTCCACAAGTTGATGTCCGTTCAATTCTTGAAGACTCTCGCGGTTATCTTTGGATAGGCACTAATTCTGGAGGAGCGGCACGTTTTGATGGTATTCATTTTACTTTATATGATAAAAAATCAGGCCTCTCTGGTAATACTGTTTATAGTATGATAGAGGACTCTAAAGGACGATTATGGTTTGGTACTAATGAAGGCATTTCAGTTTACGATGGGTTTAAAACTATAAACTATTCTGTAAAAAATGGACTTTCGAGCAATAGTATTTACAAAATTACTAAGGATTCAAAAGGAAATATTTGGGCAGGAACCTCTGGCGGCGGTGTTAATATTATTAAAATTAAAGAGAATGATTCACTAGAAGTAATTCAGTTAAATAAAGAAAATGGACTTTCTGGAGATTACGTTTTTGATTGTGTTGAAGACAGATTTGGCAGAATGTGGTTAGCCACTTACGAAGGTGGTATTAGCATTGTTACTATATCAGCAAATAACAAAATAAACATTAAAATACTCCCCGGAAATAAACTTCCTTCGATAAATTTATTATCTCTTGGTAAAAATAAAGAAGGTAATATTTGGGCAGGTTCTTCAAATATGGGAGCTTTTCTTATTTCTTTTAAGGACACTTCAAATTTTTCTGTTTCAAAAAAACTCAATCTTTCATCTGGTCAAACCGAAAACAGAATATGGAAAATATATGCCGATGAAAAAAACCGTATATGGTTTGCTACAGATAAAGCAGGAGTTATTAGATTAAACGAAAACGAAACTTTTACTTTTTTCTCAGATAAGCAAGGATACCCCAATAATCAGACTCTAACGGTATATGAAGACTCTAACCACAATTTCTGGTTTGGAACAATGGGCAGTGGTTTGTGTAAATATTATGGTGATTATTTTGCACATTATTCGACAAAAGATCTTTCAACAGAAAAAATATATTCTATTGCCCAATCAAAAAATGGAACATACTGGATAGGGACTGGCGGAAAGGGTCTTATTAGAATGAATTTTGATAAAAATAATAATCCTATTATTAAAATATTTGATGAAAAAGATGGTCTTTTTGATCCAAATATTAACTCAATAGCAATAGATAAAAATGGAGTGATATGGATTGCAACTAATACAAGTGGTATATTTAGTTATGATCAACAAGTTTTTACTAATTATTCAACTGCAGATGGTTTGGTTGATAATCGCGTGAACTGTGTATTTATTGATTCACGAAACCGTTTATGGTGTGGAACAATGGGAGGACTTAGTAAATATGATGGCAGGTTTTTTAATATAGATGAAGAAAAATATGGATTAATAAATAATGAAGTTCAAACAATAACAGAAGACAAAGAAGGAACTGTTTGGATAGGAACATTAGGCGGCATTGCCCGTTTTAAAAACAACGAAATGACCGATTTCGATGAGAAAGAAGGTTTGGTAGACAAAGAAATAAGAACCATTGTTTGTGACCCAACAGGTAATGTCTGGATTGGCTCTTTTGGAGTTGGTGTTTATTTATATGATGCAAAAAAATCTGAAACAAAAAAGATAACCCTAAAGGCTGATGAAGAATTTCTTGGAACCGGAAATATTTTTTCTCTAATATTTTCGAACGATACAACACTTATTATTGGAACTAATAAGGGGTTTAAAATGATAATTATGGATCGTAATTATAATTTTAAAAGAATGCGGACATTTGATAAATCTAATGGTTTTATTGGTATCGAGAATAATTTTAATGCTATTTTAAAAGATTATCAAGGTAATATTTGGTTTGGAACCGCAAAAGGAATAACCCGATTTACACCATCTCTTTATCGAGTAAAAAACCTCGCACCAAAAACACATATTGTTGATTTAAAATTATTTTATAAATCCGTCGATTGGTTATCAAAAGCAGGTTCTGTTGCTCGTTGGTCTAAAATACCTAATGATTTAGTTCTTTCATATACAGATAATCATTTAACTTTTCGCTTTGAAGGAATTTCACTTGCAAATCCAGAAAAAGTAAATTATCGATATATGCTTGAAGGAATTGATGAAGAATGGTCGCCATCCAGACAGAATAATGAAGCACAATATCCTGGATTGGGACCCGGCGAATATGTTTTTAAGATAAAAGCATCAAATGAATTTGACACTTGGAACAGCGAACCACAAACTTTTCATTTTGTTATTAATCCTCCTTTTTACCGCACTTGGTGGTTCTACACTTTGTGTGTTGTTTTTATTGTTTCTGTAATAATTTTATATATTAAATGGCGCGAAGCAAAACTTAAAAGAGATAAAGCGGTACTCGAACAAACAGTTAAAGAACGAACCGCTCAAGTAGTAAAACAAAAAGAAATTCTTGAAGTTCAAAAACAAGAAATAACTGATAGCATACAATATGCAAGTCGTATTCAAAGGGCTATTCTACCAACAGAAAGTCTGATAAATTCAATTCTTAAAGATTATTTTATACTCTATAAACCACGTGATATTGTTAGTGGTGATTTTTTCTGGGCAACTTCAAAAGATGATAAAGTTTTTCTAACTGTTGCCGATTGTACCGGTCACGGTGTTCCTGGGGCTTTTATGAGTATGTTGGGGGTTTCGTTTCTTAATGAAATTGTAAACGAAAAAGGAATTGTAAATCCAGATGAAATTTTAAATGCTCTAAGGGGAAATATTATAAATGCGCTTCAGCAAAAAGAAACTATGGGTGGCAGCAAAGATGGAATGGATATAGCTTTAGTTTCAATTGATGAAAAAAGAAAAATAATTCAATATGCTGGAGCAAATAATTCGCTATTTGTTATTCGTGAAAGTAAACTTAACGAGATTAAGGCCGATAAAATGCCGATTGCAATTTATTTAAAAATGGATGGTTTTCTTAATCATGAAATCCCATATCAAAAAGGTGATGTTGTTTATCTTTTTTCTGACGGGTATTCCGATCAATTTGGTGGACCTAAAGGTAAAAAATTTATGTCAAAACATTTTAAAGAGTATTTGATTTCAATTCACGAATTACCAATGAATACTCAGCAGCACAAACTAGATCAAAGAATAGAAGACTGGAAGTTAGAAAGTAATCAATCACAAAATGATGATATTTGTGTTATTGGGTTAAGGTTGTAGAAACTAAAATTTTCAAATTCATTTTTTTATTCGGTATTTATAGAAGATCAGGTAATAAGGCATTTAGGTCTATTGTGAAATAACTAGTTTATTTAAAATGGTTTTTTTGTAACAACCAAAGCAACCTTTTCGTAAAAACTCATTGTCTATTTAAAATTAAAAGAATAAAACTTTAACATAGAATAAAATAACATTATGAAAAACAAATTACGAATTTATCTTTTAAGTCTTTTATTGATTTCAAGTTTGTCTTTTTTACAAAAAGAAGTTAAAGCGGTAACTGCTTATCCTTATCAGATTGCATTTAGTCAACCTGATGGTAGTATCCTTAATATTTTCCTTAAAGGAGATGAAAAAATTAAGTGGGCATTAACTACAGATGGATATACTGTTATGTTTAACAGTCAAGGTATGTATGAATATGCAACTCTAAATAGCAATTACGAAATGGTCCCATCAGGTATAAAAGCAAATGATGCAGCTAATAGAAATTCTGCAGAAATTAGTTTTTTATCCCAAACCCCTCAAGGGCTATTTTATTCTAAAGAGCAGATAGGTTATATAAAACAAATATGGGAAATTTATGATAATGAATCTAAAGGAATAAAATCATTTCCAACAACCGGTAACCGTAAACTTATTTGTATTTTAATGAGTTTTACCGATAGGGCATTTGTTAAAACAAATCTTGATTTTACAAATTTATTTAATCAGGTAGGTTACAATGCAAATGGTTCTACTGGTAGTGTAAAAGATTTTTATTTGCAAAATTCCTATAACCAATTAAGCTTAACCGTTGATGTTTTTGGACCATTTACTGCAAGTCAGAACATGGCTTATTATGGAGCAAACGACGTAAATGGTGATGATGTAAATGCAAGAGCATTAATAACCGAAGCGGTTAATTTAGCAAATCCAACTGCAGATTATACTAATTATGATAACGATGGAGATGGCACGGTTGATGGTGTTTACGTTATTTATGCCGGCTTTGGTGAAGAATCTGGTGCTTCTGCAAATGCAATTTGGGCACATGCCTGGAATATAGTTCCTGTAAATCTTGATGGTAAAACAATTAGTAGATATTCTTGTTCTTCTGAGTTAAGAGGTACTACTGGTACAAATTTAACTACTATTGGAGTAATTTGTCACGAGTTTGGACATGTATTAGGTGCACCAGATTTTTACGATACAGACGGAGTAACTGGTGGTTCTTATACTGGTACCGGAAACTGGGATTTACAAGCTGGAGGTTCATGGAATGGAGCTACTGCTGGCGGAACACCTGCGCATTCTAATCCATATTCTAAAGCATATATTTATAATTGGTCAACTCCTACAGTTTTAACTACTCAAACATCTGTTTCTCTGCCCAATTCTACAACAAATAATAGTTTTTACAGATATAATACAACAACTGCTAACGAATATTTTTTAATTGAAAATAGGCAACAAACAGGATTTAATCTGAATGTTCCTTATCATGGAATGCTTATTTTTCATGTTGATGCAAATTATATTGCAGCACATCGCTCTAACTTAAATGCAGGAAGTCATCAAGGTTGTTATCCTGTTTGTGCAGGTGCAACAGGGAATCCACCAACTGTATATGGAACTATAGATGGAACAACTTGTCCATTCCCTGGTACAGGAGGAAAAACTACTTTTACTGATGCTACTACTCCAAATGCAAAATCTTGGGCTGGTGCAAATACTGTAAAACCATTAGCAACTATTGCTGAAGCGGGTGGAAACATAACATTTTGTTTTATTACTTGTCCAACCGCTAATGATCCTACTAATTTTTCAGCATCTGCAATTAGTACTTCGCAAATAAATTTAGCATGGACAAAAAATGTAAGCGCTAATCCTGTAATGGTTGCTTATAGTTTAACTCCTACATTCGGCACTCCAGTAAATGGAACTGCTTATATTGCAGGAAACACTATCGTTGGTGGTGGAACTGTGATTTATAACGGAGCTTTAACAACGTACAATCATACTGGCTTAAATCCTGGAACTACATATTATTATAAAGCATGGTCTGTTGTTCCAACAAATACATATTCAACGGGTGTTACCAATAACGCCACAACATTATGCGGACAAATTACTACTTTCCCTTGGAATGAAGGGTTTGAAAATGGAGGAAATATTCCAAATTGTTGGTCGCAACAATATGTAGCAGATGCATGGAATTGGTCATTTAGAGCTGGAAGTGCTTCTGCAACTCCTGCTGCGGCTCATAGTGGTTCTTATAATGCAAATTTATGGGAAAGTGCCACAGTTGGCACAACATATGAAACCAAACTAGTAACTCCATCTTTGGTATTGGGCTCCTATTCAACTGCATCTCTATCCTTCTGGCATTGTCAAGCAGTAAATGTTGCAGCTCAGGACATTCTTAATATATATTATAAAACTTCTGCTTCAGGGCCTTGGATGTATCTTACTACATATTCAGCCGCTGTTGCTACTTGGACACAACAAACAATAGTTTTGCCAAATATAAGTAATGATTATTATATTGCTTTTGATGGGACTGAATATGGAGGTAAAGGTATTTGTATTGATGATGTTCAGGTAACAGTAACTCCAATAACAACTCCACCTGTTGCAAATTTTACAGCTAGCTCACTAACTCCATCTGTTGGCGAAACAGATATATTTTCAGATTTATCTTCTAATGCACCAACTTCATGGGCCTGGTCTTTTAGTCCAGCAACAGTAACTTTTGTTAATGCTACCACAGCGAGCTCCCAGAATCCTCAAGTTCAGTTTAATGCTATAGGAACTTATAGCGTTACATTACAGGCAACAAATAGTTTTGGTCCAAATAGTACTACAAAAACAGCATATATTAATATTTGTTCTTTGGGTGATATACAATCAACTGGAGTTTGGACAGAGCAAGCAACAGCTTTTCCAACCGTTTCGAGATATCCTTCATATATTTCGATTGTAGATTCAAATATTGTATGGATTACTGGTGGTGATGGTTCTGGTGGTGGAGCAAGCGTTAGAGAATTTTCTAAAACAATAAATGGAGGGGTAACCTGGACATATGGAGGAACTTTTAATGGTATTCCAACAACAATGACAGATGCATCTATGATTTATGGATTAAGTGCTACTACAGCTTATGCAGCATTTTTTGATGCAACTACAGCTTTACCTGTTATTGGAAAAACAATTGATGGTGGTGCTAATTGGACTACCTCTTGTACTTTTGCAGACGGAACCAATAGTTTTCCAAACGTAGTTCACTTTTTCGATGTTAATAATGGTTTTTGTATGGGAGATCCTGTTACAACAACTACTTTAGACATGGAAATTTATTATACTTCAAATGCAGGTACTTCTTGGACTAGAGTTCCAGCTGCAAATATTCCAAATGCTATTACCGGTGAATATGGTATAGTTGGATTATATGATGCAATTGGAAATACTGCTTGGTTTACAACAAATAATGGATATGTTTATAAAACAATAGACAAAGGAGTAACTTGGTCTAAATATCAAATAATTAACACTGCACTTACTACAAATATTAGTATTGAAATGAGTAATGCTAATATTGGAATTGTTCAGGTTAATCTTAGTAGTGGAACAAATGATGCTGGCACTGTTTATTATAGAACTTCAGATGGAGGTGTTACGTGGACTCCTTTAGCAAGAACAGGTTTAACGTATGATGGTGATATTGTTTATGTTCCAGGAACATGTGATTCTTATGTAAATACAGGTTCTGATTGGTCAACAGCAGGAGGAATGGGAGTGTCATACAGTATTGATGGTGGAACATCATATGCAAATTTAAATGCTCCTCAGGTAAATGGATCAAATGTTCAAATGGGAAGAGTTGAATTTATTAATACTAGAAATGGATGGGCAGGAAGTTATACAACAAGCGCTACAGTTGGCGGAATTTATAAGTATACTATTCCTGTTGCACCAGTTGCAGATTTTACGGCAGATGTAACAAGTATACCTGTTGGTGGTACTGTTAATTTTACTGATCTTTCTACTGGAATTCCAACATCTTGGACTTGGACATTTAATGGAGGTACTCCTACAGCATCAACACTTAAAAATCCAACGATTATTTATAATATTCCGGGAACTTATGATGTAACATTAACCGTTACTAATAGTGTTGGAAATAATACATTAACAAAAACTGCATATATTGTTGTTTTGCCAATTCTTGTTACATGGCATTACCCAAATAATCCGGATGATGCAATAGCAGATGGTGGAATAGTAGTAAATTTAGCGAAAACAATTTCTGCGGTTGGAGGAACTACTGCAATTACTTATACAACTGCTGGCGCTACAACTCAATCTGCATTTGCTGGCAACTGGAACTCTGCTACTTTTTCTAAATACTGGCAAGTTGATTTTGTAACAACAGGTTATCAAAATATTAAACTTTCATCAAAAATGTCTGTTAATAATACAGGTGGCCCTAGAGATTTTAAAGTTCAATATAAATTAGGAGCAACTGGTACGTGGACAGATATTTCTGGAACAACAATTACAATTTCATCCACAATTAACAATTGGACTAGTCCTGCAGCAAATTTAAGTAGCATTTCTTTACCAGCTGCTTGTGATAATCAAGCATCAGTATTTTTGCGCTGGATAATGACGTCAAATATTAATACAGTAAATGGAGTAGTAAGCACAAATACAGCTAGAGGTTGTATGATTGATGATATTATTGTTATTGGTGTTCCTTTTTCAGCTGCTCCTGTTGCTGATTTTACTGCATCTTCAACATCTGCTTGTGTTGGTCAAACTTTAACTTTTACAGATGCATCAACTAATTCTCCTACACAATGGGCTTGGACTTTTACTGGCGGAACACCATCATCATCTACTATACAGAATCCAACTGTTACATATGCTACTCCAGGAACTTATAGTGTAGTATTAACTGCAACTAATGGAGGAGGAGCTAATACAAATACAAAAACAAATTATATTACAGTAAATGCATTACCAACGGCAGCAATAACACCAGCAAGTGCAACAATATGCGCAGGTGCAAGTTCAACTTTGACAGCCTCAGGTGGTACAAGTTACCTCTGGAGTAACGC
>CAILUD010000140.1 GCA_903837285.1 uncultured Bacteroidota bacterium
CCGCCATCTTTTTGAACAAGAAAATTTTTATTAAAAACTCTTGCTTTTAAAAATCTTAAAAAAGAAAAAACATTGTTGAAGTATATAGTTTTAGTATTTTTAGACACAAATTTTTATTTATCATGAAACAAAATCTAATTAAATTCTTAATCTTATTCATAATTATAAATTTATCGTTTTCTGCTTATTGTCAAAAAAACAAAAATGAAATTTTCATTAAGGAAGTACTTTTAGAACAAGAAAAAGCATGGAATAATGGAAATATAACAAAGTACATGAATGGATATTGGAATAACGATTCGCTTAAGTTTATTGGTAAAAGCGGTATCCAATATGGCTGGCAACAAACATTAGAAAATTATAAAAAAAGTTATCCTGATAAATCTACAATGGGCATTTTAAAATTTGATATTGTTAAAATAGAATCACTTTCAAAAAACTCTGCCTTTGTTATAGGTAAGTGGGCATTAACAAGAGATAAAGGGGATGTAAGTGGATTTTTTACGTTGTTATTTAGAATTATTGATGGCAAATGGCTAATTGTTTGCGATCATAGCTCGTAAAAATAAATTAAGTATAAATTGTTATAACACCTAACTATTTTTCTTTAACAAGAATTATGTAAGAAGGAAAATGG
Organism: uncultured Bacteroidota bacterium; assembly: GCA_903837285.1. Classification (GTDB taxonomy): domain Bacteria; phylum Bacteroidota; class Bacteroidia; order Bacteroidales; family GWA2-32-17; genus GWA2-32-17. The sequence goes on from CAILUD010000140.1 coordinate 638, forward strand.
TCGCTGTAGCCACCTTGCCATGTGCTGCCAACATAAGTTCTGAATGGATAACCAGAGAATCCGCCATCTTTTTGAACAAGAAAATTTTTATTAAAAACTCTTGCTTTTAAAAATCTTAATGACGTTTTGTCTTCTATAATTAAAGGTTGAGAAACTATAATCTGGTCGAATAAATTCCAATTATCTCTATATGCTAAACTTCCAATACCTTCTTTAAATAATTTATACATTGGGTTGAAAAGTTCGCCAGGTTGCACCGTTTTTTCATCACCCTTAGCTTTTAAATGTTCTGTTAAGCTTTTATTTGTTGGGTCGTCGTTTAAATCGCCCATTATAATAATTTTGGCATTTGGGTCAGTTTTCATAATAGAATCAACTATACTACGACAAAGATCTGCAGCAGCATTTCTCATAGGTGCACTGCGTTTTTCGCCACCGCTGCGTGATGGCCAGTGGTTAACAATAAAATGAATAGGTTCGCCATCTAATAATCCTGAAACAACAAGTTGGTTACGTGTTTTAAAATCAGGTTTATTTGCTACGTTCAATATTACTGCTCGAGAAGAAGTTACTGTAAAATGTTGTTTCTGATAAAGTAAAGCTACGTCAATTCCACGTTTGTCGGGGCTGTCATAATGAACGATTCCATAATTTAATGGACTTAATAACGGAGTTGCAATTAAATCTTCAACAACTTTTTTGTTTTCAACCTCGCTGATACCTAAAACAACTGGTCCTTTAGCTTGTATTTCGTCGCCAATCTGACTAATTACAGTAGACATATTGTTCATCTTTTTAAAATATCTTTCAGAATTCCAGTGATAAGATCCAGATGGAAGAAAATCTTCATCATTAATATTAGGATCATCAATTGTGTCGAATATGTTTTCGAGATTATAAAAAGCAACGCATAAAGCTTTGTATTTTTTTTCTTGTGAAAAGCTATAATTGATAAGAAAAAAAACTACTACTATTGATAAAAATATTTTTTTCATAAAACCGCTTAATTTGATTGTCAAAGGTACTTACAATTGTGGTATTTTGATTTGAGTAATAGATGAAAAATGTTGTTAGAAAATTATATAGTTGTCTTTAATACTTTTACAAAAACACCCAGAGGAAGATTTTTTCCAAATCTATCAGGTAAATAAATTTCACCTGTAGTAATATTTTTAGAATCAGGAAAAGCGCATTTTGCAAGATTTTCAACAATTAATGATGAAAAACCTAATGAGTAAGTATTTAAAATTAGAAAATGCTCTTCTGGTTCAAGTAACTGGGCAACATCTTTTAACAAACTGTTAATGTCTCTTTCCAGTTTCCAGTTTTCGCCCTCGGGGCCATGACCAAATGCGGGTGGATCTAAAATAATTCCATGGTATTTACTACCTCGTCTTAATTCGCGTTTTACGAATTTTACTGCATCATCAACAATTAATCTGATATTTTCTAATCCTGAAGCGGTTCCGTTATCTCTTGCCCAATTTACAACTTGTTTTACACTATCTACATGAGTTACAGTTGCGCCGGCTGCACTTGCCGCTAACGAAGAAGCACCTGTATATGCAAATAAGTTTAAAACTTTAATTTCTTTTGCTTTAAATCCTTTAATGCTTTCATTAATAAAATCCCAGTTAACAGCTTGTTCAGGAAATAAACCAACATGTTTAAATGAAGTTAATCCTAAGCGAAAAGTTAAAGTTTTATCTCCTAGCTTATAATTAATATTCCATTGATCTGGCATGTTTCTGAATTTTTTCCAGATTCCAGAATTACTAGATTGGGGAACAAATTTTACGTGAGCCATTGATTCCCATTCCTGGTTACTTAAATGCTTGTCCCACACTGCTTGTGGTTCTGGTCGGATTAAAATATTAGACCCAAAACGTTCTAGTTTTTCAAAGTATCCAGAGTCAATAAGCTCGTATTCAATCCAATTCTTAGGAAATAGTAATTCCATAGTTCCAATATTATTTAAAAAAGCATAAAATTAGAATATTTACTGCTAGTAAAGTTGATTTACAAAGACGATTTACTATTTTTGTTAATTAAATTTGAAAACAATTCCTGATTATGGCAAAATTTAACGAACCTGAAGTACAGGTAAATTCTATTAATATTATTGGTAACGGAACTACTATTGTTGGTGATATTCAAGGTGAAGGAGATATCAGAGTAGATGGTAATTTAAAAGGCACTTTAGTAACCAAAGGCAGAGTTGTAATAGGTTCAACCGGAGTTTTTAGTGGCGAAATTACTTGTCGCAATGCCGATATTTCAGGAAAAGTTGATGGAAAAATTAAAGTTACTGAACTTTTAGCATTAAAAGCTTCTTCAAAGTTTTCTGGTGATATAATTACAAATAAATTGGCAATTGAGCCAAATGCAATATTTACAGGAACATGTAATATGGCAGGAAATCATTTGCATCATGGAATTGGAAAACCAGAAACTATCACCGAAAAAGAACCGGTTAAATAACTACGGTCACTATTCATCAATGGCAATTCAGATGATGGTAATAATTGCCGGAGGAAGTTTAGGTGGACTTCAGCTTGATAAATGGATGGAAAATAAATTTCCATATTTTACACTTTCACTTTCAGTAGTTTCTGTTGCTTTGGCTGTTTATCTTGCTATAAAAGATGTAATAAGATTCAATAAATGAATATACCTATAAAACCTTTTTTAAATAGAATTATAATTTCAACCTGGATATTAGAATTGATTTCTGCTGGACTATATTTTAGTTTTAAGCAATATTTCAGTGTTTATGTAATGCTTATTCCAGTATACTTCTTCTTACTTGTTACATATTTTCATATTTCTTTAATTAATGCTGTGCAGAAAAGAGAATTGGCATTTATTTCAAAATATATGATGTACACAGGATTAAAATTATTTATAAATTTAGGTGTATTAATAGCATTTATTTTTGTTGAAAAAGAGAAAGCAATTTCAAGCGCATTAGGTTTTCTTTTCTGTTACTTTTTTTATACTGTTTTTGAAGTAAGGGAACTACTTACAACCTTTAAAAAATAACAAAAAATATTTTTAGATTTATTTGAGCGCATTAGTTATTTTTAAGGTACTTTTGCCGAGTTTTACAATGTCGAAAAATGACCAGAACAAAAAAATACCTTCTTCTTTTTAACGAAACTTTCGGCGATTTTAAGAAATTAATATTAAAACTTACAGACAGCCTGTTGCTTTTAATGAGTTTGCTGGGTGTAATCTGTATGATTTATTTTTTTGGTTTTGATATTCAAGCCTATATAAAAGCAAATCTTGAAATATTTTTTCAATTTCTGGCCTCTATCTTTTTAGTTCTGTTGACTATTCAATTATTTCTAAAACGAAAAAGAAAAATTCAAGCAATATTATTTGATTTTCTACTGATATCATTGCTTGGTCTCATGGTGCTAGAAAAATATACATTCCCTGAATGGTTTAAAGAAAATCTTTCGATACTTTCATTTCTACAAAAGAATGTAGTAATCTACCTTATAACAATAGTTATATTTATTATTGAAGTTTCTAAACGAAGCCTATTTATATTTTTAAGTAAAATTAATCCTGCGGTCTTATTTATTATAAGCTTTATGTTTATTATAATAACAGGAACAGGTTTACTCCTTTTACCAAATGCGACTACAAATGGAATTAGTTTTATTGATTCACTTTTTACATCAACGAGTGCTGTTTGTGTTACTGGACTAGCATCGGTTGATACACAATATGCTTTTACAGCTTTAGGCAAAGGAATTATTCTTATGCTTATTCAATTAGGTGGGTTAGGTGTAATGACATTTACAAGTTTCTTTGGATTGTTTTTTTCTGGAAACGATTCATTTAGAAATAATATGTTTATTAAAGACATGATAAACAATGATACACTGGCAGATATTTTTAAAAATCTTTTAAAGATTCTGGTTTTTACTTTAGTTATTGAATTAGCCGGAGCAATTATTATTTATTTTAATATTGACAGAACTTTTTTCCCTGATGAAGCTGCAAATCTTAGATATTCTATTTTTCATAGTATATCTGCTTTTTGTAATGCAGGTTTTTCAACACTTTCTCAGGGGCTATACGATATCCGATTCCGATTTAATTACCCTGTTCATCTTACAGTAGCGTTTTTAATTATTCTTGGTGGAATTGGTTTCCCTATTCTGTTAAACTACTACAAACTGGCAAAACATTATTTACATAACTTTTTTCGTAAATTAAAAAGTAAGTCGTATTTACATAAACCTAATATTATTAATATAAATACAAGAATAGTAATATATACAACATTAATACTTCTATTTTTTGGAACAGTTGCATTCTTTTTTACTGAATATAACAATACACTAAAAGAACATAGTTTAGGGGGTAAAATTGTTGAGGCGTTTTTTCTTTCGGTAACCCCTCGTACAGCTGGTTTTAATACAGTTGACTATGGTGCTATTTTGCCATCAACTATTTTGCTAACAATATTCCTTATGTGGGTTGGTGCTTCACCCGGAAGTACAGGAGGTGGTATTAAAACCAGTTCGTTTGCAATTGCTATATTAAATGTTTTTAGCATTGCTAAAGGAAAAAACAGAATTGAAGTAAGCCGAAAAGAAATTGCAGATGATTCTGTTCGTAAAGCATTCGCAACAATTCTACTTTCTTTGCTTGCAATTGGTGTTTCAATACTTCTTGTTTCTTCTTTTGAAAAAGGCGAAAAAACCTTAGCAATTGCTTTTGAATGTTTCTCTGCTTTTGGTACTGTTGGATTAAGTAATAATCTTACTCCTACATTATCTCCTGAAAGTAAATGGGTTTTAGTTTTTACAATGTTTTTAGGTAGAGTTGGTACTCTTACAATTTTTGTTGCTTTTATTAGAAAAGTAAATTCACTCAGGTACAAATATCCTGAAGAAAATATAATAATAAACTAATATGAAATAGCCATGTTTAGAATGAACACAAACCGACATGATTTTTTTACATGGCATATTCCATGTGACCTATTTAATAAAAAATAAAAAATAAACACATGAAAATAATAGTTATCGGCCTTGGGAATTTTGGTTCGGCAGTAGCAATTAAACTTGCTACATTAGGTCATGAAGTAATTGGTGTTGACAGTCTGATGCAAAAAGTTGAAAACGTAAAAGATAAAATTACATATTCAGTTATGCTTGACTGTACCGATGCGCAGGCATTAAAAACAATACCAGTTCATGAAAGTGACATAGTTTTAGTTGCAATTGGAGAAGATTTTGGTGCATCAATTTTAACAACTGCCATC
>CAILUD010000141.1 GCA_903837285.1 uncultured Bacteroidota bacterium
AATTTCTTTTGTAATGCTTTTTCCAATAATCTCATTTTCTCAATGGAAATGGCAAAATCCTTTACCTTCAGGGAATGAATTAAATGCTGTTTATTTTATTGACGAGAACAATGGATATGCAGTTGGTAGTTGTGAAACAATACTTAAAACAACAAATGCTGGCATTTCATGGACAAAATACTCCTCTGCATCTACATCGTCATATGATATAAGTGCAGTTAAATTCATTGATAAAAAAAAGGGATTTGCAGTAGGTTTTGATAATTTCAAAGATTCTGGAAGAATTCTAATAACAAAAGATTCTGGAAATACATGGCAATCAATTTCTACTGGAAATTCTCATTCTTTTCAAGAAATTTATTTTACAGATACAAACACCGGATATGTTTTTGGTTCTCCAGAATTAATCCTTAAAACTACAAATTCAGGCAATTTATGGGATTCTATATTGGAAAAGAAACCCACTAAAAATGAATTTGGTTATTGGATAGTATCGGCATTTTTCACAAATCCAAATACAGGATATGCTGTGGGAAATAAGGGTTATTTATATTTTCAAAAAGATGGCCCAAGAGGATTAATTTTAAAAACAATTGATGCAGGAAAAACATGGAAAGAAATTCCATATAAAACTTCAATTTTTTTTGAATCTATTTATTTTACAGATGAAAACACTGGCTATGCGGTAGGTTCAAATGGGTCGATAATTAAAACAACCAATGCAGGAACTACATGGACAAATTTATCAAGCAAAACACCAAATTATCTATCTTCTATTGTTTTCACAAATTCCAATATTGGTTATGCTGTAGGTAGTAAGGGGACAATTCTTAAAACAAATAATGCAGGTTTAACGTGGACAAAATTGTCAAGTGGAATTTCAAGTGACTTATCATCGATTTATTTTGTTGATGCAAATACAGGCTATGCAGTTGGTACAAGTGGAATAATACTTAAAACAATTGACGCTGGGGTAAACTGGATTACATTAACTAAGGGCATTTTTGACTGGTTAAGTTCTGTTTATTTCACAGATTCAATTACCGGCTATGTTACTTGCGAAGAAGGTAATATAATGAAAACAAATAATGCTGGAAATACTTGGACCAAAATACCAACTTGCACTTCAAATTATCTAGAATCTATTTTCTTTACAGATGTCAATACTGGATATGTTGTTGGTGAAAAAGGGACAATTCTAAAAACAAATAATGCAGGTAGCACATGGTCAAATTTGACAAGTAAAACATCCGACCAGTTATATTCTATCTATTTTATAGGTTCTAAAACTGGTTACATTGTTGGTGAAAATGGAACAATTTTAAAAACGACTGATTCTGGAAATAACTGGAATACTTTATCAAGTGGAACTGACAAATTGTTATTAAGTGTTTGCTTTACTGATGCTAATAATGGTTATGCTGCTGGACTAAATGGTACAATTTTAAAAACTAAAGATGCAGGAAAAACGTGGAAAGTATTAAAAACAAATACCGATAACTTACTGCAATCAATTTTTTTTGTTAATAATACAACAGGCTATGTGGTTGGTTATAATGGAACAATATTAAAGACTACAAATGGCGGAATAAGTTGGATTTCATTAACAAGTGGAACTAATATTTGGTTAAATTCAGTATACTTTTCAGATATTAATACAGGTTATGCCGTTGGTGCAGGTGGAAGAATACTTAAGACTATTAATGCTGGTAAAACTTGGGAAACTTTTCCGTTTGAAACAATGAATGATTTAAAATCAGTGTTCTTTATAAACAAAAATAATGGCTACGTTGTTGGTAGTAATGGAACAATTCTAAAATATCAAGAATAAAAACCTACCCATAACACCACCTACGATAACAACGTGCAACTATGGGCAACTTGACAACTTTAACATTTAATAAAATTATTAACGGTTTGACACCGACTGCAAGTAAATGCACGTCGTTACGTAGCTTGAACCGTTAGCATTAAGCCGTAAAAAAAACAGACAGCCAACGCTTCAGCAAAATCAAAAGAGGTGCAACCCCACCCACAGGCTGACGCCGTTGCACCACATTTTCTTTTGCCCCGACACACAATGAGATTTTACATTTGACTAAATCACTTAATATTGAAACTTTGCAGAAAAAAAATAAAATAAAAAGAATGAGAAAAAAATCTTTTAATGCATCAGATTTGATTGCTTTAATTTCAGCAATTGCAACTATAATTGCTGTTATTGTTTCAATGTTGACACTATTATATCTTAATGGTCAATTTAAGACTTCAATACAACCAGAATTAATGGTTAATAATGAAAAAGCAATTTTTATCATTGAAAGATATTCCACTAATGGTTTCATTGACTATTACACAGCTAATCTTGACAATGAAAAATTAAATTTGGATAGTATAAATTGGAAGGAAAAAATTGGCCCTGAAAGTAATTCATTTAATTTCAATATTTTCAATATTGGTTCAGGAGTTGCAAAAAATATTCAATTAAATTGGGAATACGATACTCTAAAAATCATAGACATTTTTAATAACAATAAGCCATTTGAGTTTATTGACACAATAATGTATAATAATAATGTCATAACTATATGCAATAAAAAAGATACAAATTACTATTGGGAATTACCACAAGAATTAAGACCAAAAATAAATTTCATTTTGCCTTATTCAAATATTAACAAAAGTGAAGGTTGTAGACTTCCGTATCTATATTTAAAGCTATATTCAATTTATAGAATAATGAAATTTTCAAAATCACATAATTTTAATGAAGCGGAAGAAATTAAAGATAAATTTCCTGATTTAAAACTAAAAATCTGTTATACTGATATTAGTAATAATAAATATGAAAAAAATTATGTGATTCACATTAAAGACATGATGCTGGCTGGCGACATTAACAAATTAAAAATGACAAAAGAAATTGAATTTTTCAATAAAGAATCCAATAATAATACTGTACATCAAAGAATTTTGCAGATTTTTGAAAAGAAAATAGAAATTATTCATAATCAACTTTTATTTTGAATTGTTTCATATAAATCCTGTATCCTTAGAATTTAATTACATTTACAATTCAACTTTTGAAAACATAAAATGGCAATAATCAATAGAGAAATGCGTGAAAACGCAGAAGCATTTATAATTCGTTGGCGTGGGACAACTGCTGAAAGAGCAGAAGCACAAACTTTCACAAATGAATTTTTCAAAATATTTGGACTTGACAGAAAGAATTTAGCACAATTTGAAAAGCCTATTCAGAAGAAAGATGAAACGGGTACAGGCTTTGCCGATTTATTCTGGTCAGGTAAATTAATTATAGAATCTAAATCTGCTCATTTAGACAACCCCAAACATTGGGACAAAACATTAATTCAAGCAGAAGAATACATTGAAAATCTTTTACCACATCAGCGACCACAGTTTATAATGCTAATGAATTTCAAACGCATAAAAAAATTTACAGTTGAAGTTAATAAATCAAATAAAGTAAAAATAACTTTTCTTGCAGAAATTCCATTAGAAAACCTTGCAATCAAACTCGATGAGTTTACTTTTTTCCTTGAATTTGCAAACCGTTTGGAAACTGACGAAGAAAAAGTTAATCAAGAAGCTGCAAATAGAATTGCAAATGTATATAATGCAATTGAAAGGAAAGGATACGATCAAAATGACATTGCGATATTACTTGCGCAAATCTTGTTTTGTTTGTTTGCAGATGATACAGGTATTTTTGAATGCAAACAATTTGAAAAATATATTAGAGATAACACCACAGGTAAAACGCTTGGTGATCATTTATTAGCTTTATTTGAAACACTAAATACTCCAGTAAAAAATCGAAAAGCATTAAATGAAGACCTTAATAAATTCCCTTATGTAAATGGAGACTTATATAAAACGCAACTTAATAAAGTTCCGCCAACTACAAATGCTTTAAGAGATGCACTTTTGGAATGCTGTGCATATGACTGGTCTGATATTTCACCTGTAATATTTGGTTCGCTTTTTCAAGCTGTAATGAATAATATTGAAAGAAGATCATTAGGTGCACACTATACTTCTGAAAAAAACATCTTGCGAGTTGTTAAACCATTATTCCTTGACAAATTACATGAAGAATTCGACTCTATAAAATCGAATAAAAATTCACTAGAAAATTTTAGAAAGAAATTAAATGAATTACATTTTTTAGACCCTGCATGTGGTTGTGGTAATTTTTTAGTTGTTACTTATCGTGAATTGAGATTATTGGACATTGAAATTATTAGAAGAAAGTACAAAGGATCATTTATTACTGACGCTAGTACTTTAAGTAATGTTCCACTTGGTCATTTTTACGGTTACGAAATTGACCCTACATCGGCTATGATTGCAGAAGTAGCAATGTGGCTAACACAACATCAAATGAACATGCGTTTAGAAAGTGAATTTGGAAAAGCAGTTCCAACTATTCCCTTACACGAAGCTGCAATTATTAAAAACGTAAATTCATTACTTGAAAACTGGGAAACAAACGAAAGATTTGTCAAAGGAAAAGGTGATGTAATTGTTCCATTTGATTATATACTTGGTAATCCACCTTTTGTAGGAAAACACTTGCAAAACACCATACAGAAAAAAGACATGGAAATAATCTTTAATGGTGTTAAAGGTGCTGGCGTTCTCGATTATGTAGCCGCATGGTATATTAAAGCGGCTCAATATTTACAAAAAAATAATGCAATTATTAAAGACAAAAACAAGAAAACAACTGTTGCCTTTGTTTCGACAAATTCCATTTCGCAAGGTGAGCAAGTTGGTCTGTTATGGAATGAACTTTTTAATAATTATAAAATAAAAATACATTTTGCACATCGAACTTTTAAATGGTCAAACGAAGCCAAAGAAAATGCTGGTGTTCACGTTGTTATTATTGGCTTTTCAAATTTTGATATTCAGAATAAAATCATTTATGAATATCAGGATATAAAAGGTGAACCAATTGAGTTAAAAGTTAAGAATATTAATCCTTATTTAGTCGAAGGTAAAGACTTTGCAATTCCAACTCGTTCTAAACCAATAAATAATGTTCCTGATATTTTATTTGGAAGTAAGCTCGTAGATGATGGGAATTTCCTTTTTACTGATGAAGAAAAAAATCATTTTATTTCAAAAGAACCATTTACAGCAAAACATTTCAGAAAAATTTTAAGTGGCGACGAATTTATTAATGGTAAAACAAGATGGTGTTTATGGTTAAAAGATGTTCAACCTAATGAAATAAAAGAAAGTAAATTAATATTAGAAAGAGTCCAAAATGTAAAAGAATTTAGAAAAAAGAGCACAAAAATACCAACTCAAAAAGCTGCAAATTTTCCGACACTTTTTGCTGAATTAAGACAACCTAACAACGATTTTTTATTAATCCCATTGACTACATCTGAAAACAGAAAATATATTCCTTTAGGTTTTTTTAGTAAAAATTATATTGTTACAAATAGTTGCTCTGTCATATCTGATGCTACATTATTTCATTTCGGAATTCTTACCTCAGAAATGCATATGACTTGGGTTAAATATGTTTGTGGCAGGTTAGAAAGTCGTTACAGATATTCAAATTCTATAGTTTATAATAATTATCCATGGCCTAATAATCCGACAACTAAACAAATAAAATCTGTTGAAACAGCTGCACAAAAAGTATTGGAAATTAGATCAACCTTCCCTAATAATAGTTTAGCAGATTTGTACGACCAATTTACAATGCCACCTGTTCTTGTAAAAGCTCATTGCGAACTTGACAAAGCTGTTGACAAATGTTATAGAGAAAATCCATTTTCAAATGAACTAAAACGAATTGAATATTTATTTGAACTTTATGATACTTATACTTCATGAATTTATCAAGACTAAATGCTGCCTTCGCATTTGGTAGCACATTTGCATTTTTTAAAACACAAAAAAGAAAAAATGCAAAAGAGCTACCAAGCCATCGCACAGAACGAATAACTTTACTGCAAACTTGAAACTAATTACATAAAATACAAAACGGCCTAAATGCTAACACCACCTACCACAACACCGTGCAGACATTGTCGGTTTGACAATGTCAACAAAACAAAAACTGTTCAGCGGTTTGACAATTTCTGCAAGAAATTGCACGGTGTTGGGTAGCTTAAACCGTTATGGGCAATGGTTATAAAAAAACTTCAATGCAATTCATTGACTAAAGAAAAAATAAAAATGACCAAATATCTCAAAATAATATTTCTTTTGTATTATAATATATTATTTTGCTCTTTGTTTACAATAACAGCACAAAATCTTGTACCTAATCCGAGTTTTGAGGATACTGTGTTTTGTCCTTGGGCAGAGAATCAAATGCCTTCTCAATGGATTAGTTACGGAGCATCACCCGACTATTTGAACGGTTGTAGTTCTGCATTAAATGTACCCAATACTCCAAGTGGATTTCATTCAGCAAATTCTGGCGTTGGAATGATTGGAGTTTATAACTATGTTAATCCTTCAAGCTCTGGCTGGCCAGACTATCGTGAATTTTCTGGCGTTCAACTACTTAATCAATTAACTGTCGGTCAGAAATACTATATGTCTTTCCATTTAAGTTTTGCTCGAATATATCCTTTCGGTTGGGGTGGAATTGGGTCAGACAAACTAGGGATGAAATTTTCTACTATTTCATATTCTGAAAATTCACCACCAGCGTTGAATAATTCAGCTCATTTATATACAGATTCGATTTATACCGACACAATTAAATGGGTAAGGGTTTCTGGTTTTATTATTGCTGATTCAGCTTATAGCTATTTAATGTTAGGTAATTTTTTTGATGAGGCTCATACTGATATTTTATATTTTGGAACACAACCAATTGGAATCACATCATCTTATTATTTTATTGATGATGTTTGTGTTACATCAGATTCATTATATAACGAAAATTGGACTAAAATATATAAGCAAAAATTAGAAAACAAATTAACAATTTACCCCAATCCTGTAAGTGACAAAATTTCAATAAATCTCAACGATAATTTTGCAAAAGAAATCTCTGTAAGAATTTTCAATATAACTGGTCAGCAATTGCTGGTAGACAAATTTAAAAATCAAAATTTAATTGAAATAAATGTTTCAACAATTGCAAAAGGACTTTATATGTTGGAAATTCACTGTGACGAAGAAGTTGAAAACAGGAAACTAATAATAAAATGAGTGCAATCGAATTGACAAAAAAACCACAGCCCATAACACTATGTTGGCATTTAGCGGGCAGACATGGGCAACTTGACAATGCTAACAAATAATAAAATAATTAACGGTTTGACACAGACTGCAAGAAAATGCCCGCCAAATCCAACATGCCAACGTTACCAGCAAGTATAAAAAACAGAAATCATTTACATCATTAATAAAAAAAATAAAAATGGAAACAACAAACGGATTTGAAATTGACTTTTTGCCACAAGGGACTGGTGCCGATGGTGGGG
>CAILUD010000142.1 GCA_903837285.1 uncultured Bacteroidota bacterium
TTTCAAAAAAAATATATTTTAGAAATAATATTTTAAAATGTAATATTTTAATGACTAACTCGCTTAATCAAGAAATTGCAAAAGCAACACTTTTATTAAAATTAATTGAAATTTAATGAAAAGAGTAGTTATAACTGGAGTTGGAGTAATTGCACCTAATGGCTCAGGTATAAAAGCATTTAACGATGCATTAATTTCTGGTAAAAGCGGCATTAAACAGATACAAGAACTTAATGAACTTGAATTTGGTTGTCAAATTGGAGGCATACCAGACACATCAAACAATAAATTTTATTCATATTTAGAAACATACGGACTAGAAACAGCTAGTTCAATGATTAAATTTGCAGTATTAGCAGGTATAGAAGCATGGGCAGATGCTGGTTTATCAGTTCCTAGCAAAGATGATAAAGTTGATTATAATACTGGTGCAGTTATAGGAAGTGGAATAGGTACAATAGATATATATGGCGAACGTATTTTTCCTATAACAAATCAAAAAAGCATAAAAAAGCTTCGGAGTACAATTGTTGAACACAGCATGCTAAGTGGTGGTTCTGCCACTTTAAGCTCTATACTCGGATTAGGAAACCAACTTACATTTAATTCGTCTGCATGTAGCACTGGAACAGAAGCTATAATTCAAGCTTTTGAAAGAATAAAATACGGAAAAGCAGAGCGAATGCTTGCAGGCGCATCTGAGCCATATTCACCATGGCACTGGTCACCGTTTGACTCGCTTAGAGTAACAACGCGCAAGCATAACAATGATCCAGAAAAAGGAAGCAGGGCAATGAGCGAAACAGCAAGCGGTTTTGTTCCAGCTGCTGGTGCAGGTATTCTTTTATTAGAAGAATTAGAATCTGCGTTAAAACGCAATGCTCCTATTTATGCTGAAATAAAAGGTGGCTATATAAATTCTGGTGGTCAGCGAAATGGTGGTAGTATGACTGCGCCTTCATCTGAAGGAGTTATTAGATGTATTCACGGTGCATTAAAAGAAAGTGAAATTGAGGCAAACGAAATAGACTATATTTCGGGACACTTAAGTTCAACAATGGCAGACACTTTAGAAATTAATAATTGGAGTAAAGCCCTAAACAGAAAAGGCAAAGACTTTCCAATAATCAATTCAACAAAATCACTTATTGGGCATACCATAGGTGCTGCAGGTGCAATTGAAAGTATTGCTGCAATACTTCAAATGAAAAATAATTACATCCATCCATCAATTAATTGCGAAGATTTAAATCCAAATATTTTGGAAATTATTAATGAATCATGTATTCCCCAACAATTAATACAAGATATTTCATTAAATTGCATAGCAAAAGCAAGCTTTGGATTTGGTGATGTAAATACCTGTTTAATTCTAAAAAAATATAAGCCATGAATAATTTATTCGAAGAAGTAAAAGAAATCATACGCAAATATGCTTTCGATAAAGCTCTAGTTGACAAAGCAGAAGAAAATTCGAAAATCATATTAGATTTGAGAATAAATTCAGCTCGCATTGTGGATATTGTTCTAGATATTGAAGAAAAATACGATATAGAAATTGATGACAAAAGTCTTGAAAAGATAATATCAGTAAAGGATACAATGAATATTATTTCTGAAATAACTAAATTAAAAAAATGACATTTATTGGAAACGATATAATGTTCTTTGAAAATAACAGCCAAACATTTTCACGAAATAATGTTATTAAAAAAATATTATCTAATAATGAAATAAAATTATTTAATTATACACACAATCATATTAATTTAATAATTGCATGGACAATAAAAGAAAGCATTTACAAAATTCTTTGTAAAGAAGGATATAAAAAAGCTTTTACTCCAAAACACATTACTGTTACTGAATATTGTTTTTCAGAAAATGAAACTCATACAGGTACAGCAATTTTTAATAATAAAAGATATTTTTTTAACTCACAAATCAATAATGAATTTGTATACTCCTATGCTTCAAATAAATTAGAGACTCTTAACAAAACCCATCACCACTTCTTTAGAAATAATATTTTAAATAATTCAAGCCTTTCTAACCCATATTTTAAAAGTTTTCTTAAAAGTAAGAATTGGCAAATAACACATACTGAAAATGGTTTTCCAAAAATAACAAATAGCAATCATAATATTGATATTTCAATATCACACGATCACAATTTAATGATAGCATGCAATTGCGAAATATTTTAATTAATAAATTTCAACTAAAAATATTTACTTTTATTATATAAAA
>CAILUD010000143.1 GCA_903837285.1 uncultured Bacteroidota bacterium
AATTTTTTTCCATAGATTAATTAAATAATTTCAATTACAAAATAAGAATTAAAAATATAAATATGTTACTAAATAGATAAAAAAAGATTTTTGTATAAGAATTTTAATTTGGTTCGTACGCCGCGGCGGAGGACACGAACCAAGGAAGAAAAAATAGTTAATGTTGAAAAACGTAGGAAATTAAATTTGCACCCATTTGAAGTGCTAGGGTTCGTTTTTCTTCAGAATCTTTGTGAACATCTGCATCTTCCCAGCCATCTCCTAAATCGCATTCGTAGCTATAAAAACAAACTAAACGACCTTCGTGAAAAATGCCAAATCCTTGTGCTGGAGTGCCATCATGTTCGTGAATTTTTGGTAATCCTTTAGGGAATTCAAATTTTTGATGATAAATATCCTGCGAAAAAGGGAGTTCGATAAAATCTGATTCCGGAAAAACTTTTTTCATTTCTCTACGCACAAATTCATTCATTCCATAATTATCATCAATGTGAAGAAAACCGCCTGAAATAAGGTAGTTTTTTAAATTTTGAACTTCCTGAGGAGTTAAAACTACATTTCCATGACCGGTCATGTGAATGAATGGATAATTAAAAATATCGGTACTACTAATTTCAACCGTTGCTGGTTCTGTATTAATATCTGTACCAATATTTTTGTTGCAAAATTTAATGAGATTTGGCAATGATGTTGGATTTGCATACCAATCGCCGCCACCAGAATATTTTAAAAGTGCAATACGAACTGAACTATTTTGTGATTGAGAAAATAGAAAACAGAAAATAAATATTGCTGAAAAAACTAGTCTCATTAATGCGTTAATTTTTAAGTATTAATAGTTTTGACATAAAATTTTGTAATACAAAGTTATTAAAGAAAGTTAGAATTTCTGTTTTTTAAGTGTTAGTAAATCTTAAATAGAGTGTTAATTCTGAAAATTAAGAAGAATAATTCTAAATAATTTAAAAATTTTAGTCTATTTACTTTAACTTTGTAAAATAATTTATGTGAAATAAATTTAAAATTGCCTGTTATGAATAAATTAATAGTCTTAATATTCACATTGTTTTGTACATCCTATATAAATGCACAAACAACTGCTACAGATTTTGATATTAGTGATTGTTTTGGAAATCCTCATCATCTTTTTGATGAACTGGATTCTGGAAAAGTTGTTATAATCGATTTTGTTATGCCTTGCGGAGCTTGTCTTTATCCTTCAAAAACTGTATATAATATTATTAATAATTTCAGGAATAATAACCCTGATAGGATATTATTTTATTTAAGCGATGGTTTTGGTAATCATAATTGCGACACTTTAATTGTTTGGGCTGCAAATAATCATATTGATTCAAGTACAATAATTGTTTCAACACCAACAGTTAATTTAATTTATTATGGTTATCCCGGTATGCCGAAAATAGTTGTGTTAGGAGGAAAAAGCCATCATGTGTTTTTTAATAAAGATGATGGTGCAGCAGGTGATTCAATTGGATTATGTGTAGCAATTGATTCTGCATTAAATGCAAATAATTTAATTACAGAAAATGTTAGTATTATTAATAAAATAAATTTATTTCCTAATCCCGTAAAAAGTAAATCCACCCTATCTTATTCTTTAACTGAAATATCTGATATTGAAATTGAAATATTTACTACGGATAATAAAAAAGTATTTTCTGAACTTAATAAGAATATAACAACAGGTGATCACAAAAAGGAAATTGATTTTGAAAAATTCTCAAATGGAAATTATATTTTGAGAATTAATTCTGAAAAGGGAAGTCATTCTTATAAGTTTACTGTTCAATAAACAAAGAAACTGTTTTGAATTTGAAAAAAGCTTTATGTTTAAAATGATTTTTCCATTTGTTAATTTAAATAACAATACTCCTAACTAGGTCATCTTGAGGTTATCGAAAGAAAAGCTCACAACCAATATTCATTCTTCGAGAGCCTTAGAATGACATCTTAAATAACGTGAGTTCGATATAAGATTTTCAAGCCTGTTTTGAAAATCAATGTTTACCCCAACCCTAAAGGTAGCATTGATTTTACGCACTTCGTTTGTGAAACAGTTCAATGATTCCCCTTTAGGGATTAGGATAAAAATCATTGAAAATATTTAAAAACACTATTTTTGCATGAAATAAATTTATATCGAAATCACGTTATATAAATTTATTAAGCATTCTAATAACAAAAAGTTATGTTTATTTGTTAAAAATCAAAACAATTTCTTATTGTTTCACAAATTTAACAATATTGCTATTATTAAATTTAGCAAAATAAATTCCATTAGGCAGATCAATTGTATTTACAGAAATGCTATTTGATGATTGTGTTAAACTAATAGTTTTATATTTTTCGCCAATAACATTGTATATTTCTAAAGTTGAGTTCTCGTCTTGTGATGGGAAGTTAAAAACTATTTCATTTTTACATGGGTTAGGATTACAGATAAATTGCATATTGTTATTTTGAATATTTTCATAAATGTCAGTTAAGTTATTAATAACTGTAACTTTTATATCGTCAAAATAAAAGCCATCAAAATTTGAATAACTGTCGCTTACAAGTTTAAATCTTAATTTAACATTCTGTCCTAAATAATTACTTAAATCAATTTGTTCTTTAACCCACGTGCTTTGTGTTCCATCATATAGTGGCTGGTCAATATCCTGATTTGAATTTCCCAAATGGTTGTATTTTCCACAAAGGGGTGTCCATATTGTGCCATTTGTTGAGGCAAGTACTTCAACGTAATCCCAGCCAGCTTCAATATCCCATTTTGCCCAGAATGATAATTCTGCATAAACTACCCCCGAAAGATTTATATAATTATTTGTTGTGATAGTATTATTTGCGTTATCCTGATAATTTGCAGTGGGAGAGTCGGCAAAACTTTTTGTTGCAGAATGATAACTTGTAGAAGTGGTATTCCATGATGCAGAAGCAGTCCAGTTGGTCATATTGTTAGCAACATCATTAAAAATATCCACTGGATTACCGAAAACTTTATTTATTGTATCGGAATAATAAAATCCATATGAGTTTTGAATTTTATAAATATATGAAATTAATTGTCCGGATACAATAGATGGGGAAAGTGTAATTGAAATAGAATCTAGTTTTGTTTGAAAAAAATGCATATTGTTAATACTTACAGGTAAACCAACTGAAATTATATTTGAGCTAATCGGTATAATAGAAACAGTAAAGGTAGCAGGGGTATCGAGCCCTAAGCTTTGAATATCGAATTTTAAATATCCCGAATTGCTTATGAATTTTGTCCCTAAATCACTAATTGCCGCATATTTTCCTGCAAATAATGCTAAATAAAAATTCATGTCTGCAAAAGATTTTGCTATTGGTTCTATTCTTTCCATTGCAGGCCAAAAACCATCATTTGCATCACCAGCCTCTGGGCCAAATGCTATAATTTTATTTTTAGTTGACTGTTCGCCATAAAACCAATCGAATGAACCTCCATTGGCATTATATCCAATAGTTTGGTTAGGAGTACCATATGCAAAACCATTTGTTTTAGTCATTAATGCAGAATATTGTCTGTAAATGGCTGAATCTGGACAAAGCTGATCAATATATCCCCAAGGGTTTAGTAAAACGTTACTGTAACAATGGTAATCGATAAGAAGTTTAAAGTTATGACTTTCTGTTAATGCCTTCATAGTTGATGATTCAACTTCTGAGAAAGCATTTGCGCCTCGATAAGTTTCATTGTTAATGTCAGGTGATGAGCCAATATCATCATATCCCCATTGATATCCATAATTTCTGTTTAAGTCAATACCTTTAGGATTACCTCCGGTATTTCTGCAATTTTTTCGATGCATTCCGCCACCACCAGGACTTATGGTTTCATTATATTTATATCCATCAGGATTTACACAAGGCACAAAAAATAATTCTGTATTATCAACAATATATTTTACAGTTGAATTTGTGTTGTAATTTTCGAGTAAATAGTACATGTAAAAAAATAATTGCTGCATGCCCATAGGCTCACGAGCATGTGTAAGAGCACTATAAAGAACTTCCGGTTCGGTTTCGTCAACATCGGGGTTATCAGAAATTTTAATCATCCAAAGATTTCTTCCTTCAATTGTAGTTTGTGTTCCAATGGTTTGCTTTATACTTACTAAATTTGGAAAACGCTGACGCATACTATCCAGCTCAATCAAAATCTCCTCTAAAGAGTAATAACCACCCTCTGATCCTAATGAAAAATATTGAGGAGTTACGTATTTATCTACAGAACAGGCTGCAGCATTTACACTTTTTTTTTTAGGTGAGTTTAGACTGTCTTTTGAGTTTTTATTTCTTTCCTGATAAAATTTAGTGACATCGTCAATAAGAATTTCATAGTTAAAGCCATTATCACGAATTATTGAAATCTCTTTTTCGGAAAAATCTGAGATTATATACTGGTCTTTTTTTACTTGTCCGTTATCAACTGCAACTCCTAAAGAAGCCAATTTATTTAATTCGCCACTTTTAATGTAAACTTTTGCTTTAGAGTATTTTTGAGGTGTTTGAGCATAGCCATTTACAGTTAAAAAAACAGTTGAAATAGCTAGTATTATTACAAATATAATGTTTTTCATAAACTTGATTTTTGCTTTTATAAAGATATATTGAAATATAATACGTGGTTAAAAAAAGCTAAAGATTTTTATGAATGCAAAATTTTATGTTGATTTGTATAAAATTTACAAAATCTGACATGAAAAACCTATCGTTAATTTTAAATGCAATACTATTTATTGCAGTAATTGTTTTATTTGTTTTACATTTTAGTTCAAAGTCATCAACAAGTGATGATACTAAAAAGACTATAAATAAAACCGATTCAATACCGGCAAATAATGATATAGCTTACATTAGTGTTGATAGTCTTCTTAAAAAATATAATCTGTATGAAGAACTTGAGAATAAATTGATGGAAAAGCAAAAAGGAATGGAATCTGATTTAAACAGAAAATCGGCATCTTTTGAGAAAGAAGCAGCAGAATTTCAGAAAAAAGTTCAGAATAATAGTTTTTTAAGTCAGGAAAGTGCTCAACGCCAAGAGCAGGAATTGATGGAAAAACAACAAAACCTGTATAAACTTCGCGAAGATTTATCAAATGAGTTAATGCTGGAAGGACAGAATTTAGAAAAGCAATTATTAGATACTGTAACAAATTTCTTAAAAGAGTTTAATAAAGATGGTAAATACAGATATATTTTAAATTCAGCTTCATTTCTTTATGGTAATAGTTATTTAAATATTACCGATACTGTTACTTCATTATTAAATAGTCGTTACCAGCCTGCTGCCATAAAAGAATAATAATATGCAGATTTTTGGGCATTATATAGAAAAACATGCCCTTTATTCCTCGTTTATCGCTGAAAATCCAAATGATGATTTATTTTTATCAGTAGTAATTCCATGTTTTAACGAACCTGATATTATAAGTAGTTTAAATAGTTTATGGGAATGTGACAGACCTGATTGTTCGGTTGAAGTTATTGTTGTTATAAATGCTTCAGAAGATTCAGATAAACAAAGTGTAAAACAGAATGAAATTAGCGAACAAAATATTGATGAATGGTTAAAAGCACATTCAGACGAAAAATTTAAAGTTTATAAAATTGTTTTAAATAGTTTGCCCAAAAAAGACGCCGGTGTTGGCTTAGCAAGAAAAATTGGAATGGATGAAGCTGTTATGCGATTTAATTCAATTAATAAAGCAAACGGTGTTATAGTAGGTTTTGATGCAGATTGTAAATGCATGAAAAACTATTTTTGTGAGATCGAAAAAATATTTAAACAAAATTCAAAATTAGATGGTTGTTCCATTAAGTTTGAGCATCCACTTGAAGGAAATGATTTTGACGAATTTACATATTCTGCAATTTCTTCATACGAGCTTTATTTAAGATATTATATTGAGGCCTTAAAATTTGCTAAGCATCCATTTGCATTTCAAACAATAGGATCATCATTTGCAGTAAGAGCAGAAATATATTGCAAACAAGGTGGAATGAATAAACGAAAAGCGGGAGAGGACTTTTATTTTTTGCAAAAGATAATTCAGTCGGCAAATTATGCTGAATTGAATACTACAAAAGTTTTTCCATCGCCCCGATCATCTGACAGAGTGCCTTTTGGAACAGGTGCAGCCATTGGAAAAATGCAGATTTCGGGTGATTCAAATTATATGACATACGATTTGCAAGCTTTTGAAGATATTTCAGAAATTGTTGAAAAATCTGGTGATTTATTTGAAGCAGATGAAGAAAAAATAAAATCAGTAATTGAAGAGTTATCTATTTCGATGCAAAATTTTTTAATTGAAAATGATTTTACAAATAATGTTATTGAAATTAATTTAAATTCTAATTCGCAATTAACATTTAATCACCGATTTTTTAGATGGTTTGATATGTTTAAGGTTTTAAAGTATATGAATTTTAGTCATCATGGCTACTATAAACCTAAACCTATTACCGAAGTTGCAATTATTTTTCTCGAAAATTGTAATTGTATAACAAGGTGCACTAATCCAAAGGAATTGTGTGAAATATTTAGAAAAATGAATTTCAATTAGTATTCTTATTTATCTAAATAAAGTAATTTCTGTGTATTTTGTTATATAAGTCTCATGTTTTGAATAATTGTTAGGAATGTAGGTGGTTGGGATTTTATTATTCATGCTTTTTGTAATTATTTTTGATTTGTTTTATAGGTGGATGCATGTATCAGGTAGTGTTTTTTACATGCTGACTGTTCGCCCCTGCTGACGAAACATCTATATCCCAAAAGCATAATTATGTTGTTTAAGCATAATTTAATTCTATCTTTGCCCGAATTTTATTGTAAAAAGTGAAAACATTAATTAATTTAAAGCCTGGTATTTCAAAGCGTTACCTTTTATTTGTAGCTGCTATAGTTTGGTCTTTTGCAGGTTTTAAGCTTAATTCCATAGGTTTTGTTTTATTTCACCACATTCCAGGAATATTTGTATTTAAATTAGCTGGTTGTATTATATTGGGTGTATTGTTTTTTATTTTAATGTTTAATAAACTTTCAAAGAAGCATATTATAAGAATGATTAATTTGCCAAGCGAAAAGCCATTTGTTTTGTTCTTCTTTAATTTAAGAAGTTATATACTTATGACAGTGATGATGACTTCTGGTATACTTACCAGAAAATACGAACTTCTGCCAAAAGAATATATTGCTGTAATATATGTTGTAATGGGTATCCCATTGCTTCTTTCATCTATTAAATTTTATTATTATGGTTTTAATTATAATAAGTACAGTAAAATTTTAAAAGAAAAGTAGAATTTATTATTTGTTGTAGAAATAAAAAAAAGGGACCGAAGTCCCTTTTTTTATTAATTATTGTCATTTTAGAAAGTAAAAAATTTGTCTTTCCCAGTCTGACAAAAAGAACATTTATCTTCTGTAGTTGCTTTATCGTATGTGTTTCCACAAACAGGACAAACAGCGTACTCAAAAGGTAAAGTATTTTCGCCTGTTGTATTTAGAGCTTCTAAAGCTTTTTTATAAAAATCATGATGCTTTTTTTCTGTATCAACAGCCCATGTGAAAGATTTTGTAGCTTTTTCTACAGCTTCAGTTTTTGCATCGGCAAGGAATTGTGGATACATTGTTGCAACTTCGTAACCTTCGCCTTCAATAGCAGCCTGTAAGTTTTCTGCAGTTGTTTTTACTTCAAACTCAGGTTTAAAATCTTCCATTTTTTCGCCTAATTCTTCTAAAACTTTTCTGTGGTTATCGGCATGTATTGCTTCAGCTTTTGATGCTGCTTGAAAAAGTTTTGCAATAGTATCATTACCTTCTTCTATTGCTTTTTGAGCAAAAGCAGCATACTTAGCACTTGCAGTTGTTTCGCCTTTAATACCCGCTTTAAGGTTTTCAATTGTTTTTGTTGGTTTTGGCTGGTTGCAGCTTGTAAAAGCTATCATTGCTGCCAATGCAAAAAATAAAATGTTTCTCATTGTAATATTTGTTATATAGTTTAAAAAATTAAAGTGGCATCATAAAATTATAAACAAGCGATCCTCCAAAAAATCCTGTTATACTTACAGAAGCTGCTGCTAAGCCATATAAAACAAATTCCAGCCATTTTAAAGCAGAGTTTGATTTGTTTTTGTTTATAACAAATAGGCGAAGTAAAGAAGTTATAGATAAAATTCCTACCGTTACCCATGCAAACATTTCGTGAGTTTCTTGTGCTTCACCTGCTGCTCCCGATAATTCGGAAGTGAATAATATTCCGGAAAGTAAAGCTACGATTGCAGTTAGGGTACCAACTATTAACAAATAAGTTGCAGTTTTAACTAGAGCTGCTTCTTTTTTGAAAATTAATGATGCGAAATAGAACATAAAACCAAAAACAACTAATGCAATTGGAAAATGCACCAACATTGGATGAAAATGACTAGTAGAAATCATATTAATAATTTTTAATTATTTGAATGGTAAAGTTATAATAAAAAATAATTAAAAATCAAAAAGTTCAGATAAAAAACTTTTTTTGCGTTTTGAATTATGACCATAATTATAATTCTGATGACTATCATTATGTTTCAGGTGATGGTCATGATGTTGATTATTGTGATTGTTCTCACTCGTATATTTTGAATCATAATCATTAGATCGCTCGATTATTTTTTCGAGTTCACCTCTGTCAAGCCAAACGCCTAAGCAATTTGGACAATAGTCAATTTCTATTCCTTTAGTATTGGCTATTTTTAAACTATTATTACATTTTGGACAATTCATATTTATATATTTAGATTGTTATTTTTTTGCGCCATTCCAAATTTGATCTATAATTCCTTTAAGTCCGTTTTCGCCGATATAGTTAATTAATTGCATTATTAACGGAAATAAAAGTACCACAGCAAGAATAACTACTACAATTATTATAATTGCAGCAATAATTAGCATTGATTTAAATTTAGGATTGCTTCGTACTTTGTTAAAAAGTTCTTGCTTCATGTTATTATGCTTATTATGCGAATGTGATGAATGGCTATGTTCATCATGTCCGTAGTGTTGGTCGTAACCATGTCTCTGGTTTTTATGACCCTGTTTGAAAATTTCGTCGAAATCCATATTGTTTTATTTTTAATGAAATGAGTAATTAATTTAGAAAATGCCAATTTTAAAACCAGTTGAAAAAGTGAATCCCATAATATCTTTTTCTGATAAACTTCTATAAGAAACACTACTTGTTATTCTGTATCCAGCTCCGATATTGAATTTAAGATATTTCATTAAATTTATTTCTAAAGCCAAACCTGGTTTGAAGTAGGCAAACCAGGCATCACCACTTGGTGTGGATAAGGTGTCACTTTCATATGAATCTTTTAAATCGAGTTCTGTGTGCCCAATTCCTATCTCAACAGGCAAGTTTAAGTGAATCGCTTTAGTAGGGAAAAAAGAATATTCGAATTTTAAAGCTCCATATTTCTGATCAAGGTAGAGTTGTTTATCTAATTCTCCAACAGGTGTGTATTGGTTTACAATAAATTTATATGTTAATCCTAAAGAAAATTTATTGTTAAATGTTAAACCTGCCCAAATACTTTGTAAAACAGCTGTAGAACCAGCTATTTCGCTAATTTGTATGTATGGGTTAATAAAATAACCAATATGTGGTTTTTTGTTCCCAAAAATGGTTTTTGCTTCTTCAACAGTTTGTGATTGCGTAATTAATGCAAATGAGCATAATATTACTATTAATTTTATTTTCATGTGATTGATTTTTTTTCGTTAAATGGTTCAGCGTGAACAATTACTTCGCACCGATCAATTACTTTAGAAACTTCTATTTCAATTTTATCACATATTTCATGAACATTTTTTAGGGTAATATGCGGATCTAATGTTATAATTACGCTAACAAAAGTATCGGCACCCGCTGATCTTACTTTTAAAGTATGAAATTCTTTAATCTCAGGGAATGTTGCTAATGAATGTTCAACTTTTTTAATTTTATCTTCTGGTGCTTTATCTAGTAAAACATCAACAGCTTTTTTACCGAGTTTGTAAGAAACAACGAGCACTATTAATGCTACAACTAAAGCTGCTACAGAATCTGCAAAGAAGAAACCAAAGTTAGCACAAACTAGTCCTAACAATACTACTGCAGAACTCCAGATATCAGTCGAAAAATGTAATGCATCTGCTTCAAGTGCTTGACTATTGTGCTTTTTAGCTACTTTATATAGCATTCTTGAACGATTGATATCAATTATTATTGAACTTACAATAACAATATAGCTCCATACATTAACTTCAATCTCAGTATTACCAGTAGTTAGTCTGTTAACTGCTTCGTAAATAATCCATGCACAGGTAATCAGTAATAATATTGTTTCGATAAATGCAGAAAAATTTTCAACTTTCCCATGTCCAAAGTTGTGGTTTTTATCTGCAGGTTTATCAGATACGCTAACAGCAAAATATGTAATTACAGCTGCTACAAGGTCGAGACCAGAGTGAAGGGCTTCAGATAAAATACCTAAACTACCAGTTAAAACTCCGATTAATAATTTAAACCCTGTTAAAAATATTGCAGCAATTACTGAAATTAAGGCTACCCTTTTTTTCTCTTGTACCATAAATGAAAATTATTAAAATAAGTAATGTGCAGAAGTTCTGCGAAAATTAAAATAGAAAAGAATGAAAAAGTGGTTAAGAAATCTTAGGTGGTTGCCAAATTGGGGTTGGCAAATTATTCTTAAAATTATCGTTTTTTAGTGCTATTAAATCAATAATGCAATTAAATTTATTTGATTTAACTTTTGAATCAATCACTAAAACATCATCTTCGAAGTTAACAGAATGTGAATGTTCTGAATGATTTGAAATATCAGAACATTCAATATTTGAACAAAGTTTATTTAAAGTTAAGTAATTGTTTATAAATCCACTGCTAGCCAGAATAACTGTAAGGCTAAAAGCAACAAATATTTTAAATAATTGTTTTATTGCAATTTTCATTATTGCAAATTTAGATAATTTTAAACCTATTAAATGTTAAAAAAACAAAACCCGACTATTGCCGGGTTTTGAATATAGTTTTTGAAAGTTATTTATTTTTTTTCATTCTGAGCATCAACAACTCCTATAGTTACCATATCAACAATTTCTCTTACCGAACTTGAAAGTTGAAGTATATGAACAGATTTCTTTAATCCCATTACTAATGGACCAATTGCTTCCATTTCACCCAATTCCTGCATTAGTTTGTACACGATGTTACCTGCAGCAAGGTTAGGGAAAATTAATGTATTAGCCTCTTGGTTTCCTAATTTTGAGAATGGAAATAATTCGTTACGCATTTCAGGGTTAATTGCAAAGTTTGCCTGAAAATCACCATCAACTATTAAATCGGGATGTTGTTCGTGTAATATCTTTACTGCATCCTGAACTCTTTTTGTCTCTTCATTTGGTGTTGAGCCAAAATTTGAATATGAAAGCATTGCAATTTTTGGTATAATATTAAACTCTTTTACTGTGTTAGCAGTTAAAAGGGTAATGTCTACCAGATCCTGAGCAGTTGGGTTAATGTTTACAGTTGTGTCTGCCAAAAAGTATGGACCTTTTGGAGTCATCATAATATACATTCCAGCAACAATACGAACACCTTTTTGTCGTCCGATTATTTCAAGAGCAGGACGAATTGTAGTTGGATATTTTCTGGTTAAGCCTGATATAAATACATCTGCCATGCCTTTTTCAACCATCATAACACCAAAATAATTATGAGTTCTGATTGCTGATTGTGCATCTAAATATGTAAGACCTTTTCTTTTTCTCATTTCAAAATAAGCAGCAGAAAAATCATTTCTTCTTCCTTCTTCTTCTTTTGATTTTGGGTCTATAATTTGAATATTTCCTAAATCTAAATGATTCTCTTTACTTATTTTTGCAATTTGTTCTTTATCTCCCAATAAAATTGGAATTGCAATTCCTTCTTCTTTAACTTCCTGAGCTGCTTTTAATATTTTATAGTTTTCTGCATCAGCAAAAACAACACGTTTAGGGTCTTGTTTAGCTTTATTAGTAACCTTGCGCATTAGTTCGTTATCTAAGCCAAGTCGTTTTTTTAATTCAGCTTTATAAGCATCCCAATCCTGAATTGGTTTTTGAGCTACGCCAGAATCCATTGCTGCTTTTGCTACAGCAGGAGCAACAGTATAAATTAAACGTGAATCAAGAGGTTTTGGAATAATATAATCTCTTCCAAATGAAAGATTTTTAGTGTGATAAGCTAAATTAACTGTATCTGGAACACTTTCTTTTGCAAGTTCAGCCAATGCTTTTACAGCAGCTAATTTCATTTCTTCATTAATACAAGTTGCTCTTACATCTAATGCTCCTCGGAAAATGAATGGAAAGCCAAGTACATTATTTACCTGATTAGGATGATCAGAACGACCGGTAGCCATGATAATATCTTTACGGGCCGCAATAGCATCTGCAAAAGAAATTTCAGGTGTTGGATTAGCCATTGCAAATACGATTGCATCTTTAGCCATTGAACGAACCATGTCCTGTGAAACTATATTTCCTTTAGAAAGACCCACAAAAACATCACAACCTTTCATTGCTTCTTCTAAAGTATTGATATCTCTTTTTGAAGCAAATAATTTCTTTTCCTCGGTTAGATTGTCGCGATCTGCTCTGATAACACCTTTGCTATCTAACATAACAATATTTTCATATTTTGCGCCTAATGCAACGTATAATCTTGTACATGAAATAGCTGAAGCACCAGCTCCATTAATCACGATTAAAACTTCGCTAAGTTTTTTGCCAACCAATTCAACAGCATTTAGTAAAGCAGCAGCAGAAATAATAGCGGTACCGTGCTGATCGTCGTGCATTACAGGAATGTTAAGTTCAGCCTTAAGTCTTCTTTCAATTTCGAAGCATTCAGGAGATTTAATGTCTTCTAAGTTAATACCTCCAAAGGTTGGTGCAATTGCTTTTACTGTATTTACAAAATGATCTATTTCGTAGGCGTCTACTTCAATATCAAAAACATCAATATCAGCAAATATTTTAAATAATAGACCTTTTCCTTCCATTACAGGTTTGCCGGCTTCTGGACCAATATTACCAAGACCAAGAACAGCTGTTCCGTTTGAAATTACTGCAACTAAATTACCTTTAGCTGTATATTTGTATACATCTTCTTTATTATCAGCAATTTTTAAACAAGGTTCAGCTACACCAGGTGAATATGCCAACGATAAATCGCGTTGCGAACTGTAAGGTTTAGTTGGAATAACCTCAATTTTACCTGGTCGACCATTTGCGTGATAATCTAAAGCATCAGTATTCAATTTTTCCATAAAAATGTTTATTTAATAAAGGTTGTTGCAAAGTTGAAATTTTAATTTGGTTAAATCAAAAAAAATATTTGTATAAATTCAATGTGTGGTGTGTTGTTTGACATGTTCAAAAATATTTAAATATATGTAATTGTGGTTCTGTGTTTTGCGATGATATATTGTTTGGCTATAAGTAAAAATAAAGGATTCTAAAGTGATTAAAAAGGATGTTAGATTAGTTGTAACTATAATAAATATGAAGGGTTGAGAAATTATAATTTCTCAACCCTTCATATTTATTACCCTTTGTGCAAAAGAAATCAGTTAATTTCTAATAACCGCTTAAAAATCTATTGCTTCCTCCAATTTTCTTAAAGAAGGTTACTGAGAATTCAAGACCGCCTTTAAAATTGCTATATGTTCTTAGCTTAGACACGTTCATGTCATAACTAATTCGGTAAATAAAATTTTTGTAAAAAATTCCAAATTGACCTACAATAGCATCTTTTAGTCGGTAATTAAGTCCACCTATCATAACAAAATCAACTCCTTCCATAAAATAGAATGCTTTAGTTCCAATATTTAATTCCCAGGCATTTTTTTGCTTCATTATCATTAAATTTGGATCAAGTTGAAGTTTGTCGTTGATTATTAATTTACTGCCTCCATATAACACATATTTAAGAGGTAAGCGAGAGGTTTCGCCTTCGGCTAAGAAATTGCTTTTTGGGTTTGTTATATGAGAAATTGCTATCCCACCATATGGACGGTAATCTTTTGATTCATCAGAGTTGTAGTATGCAAATCCAAAATTTATTTCAGGTAAAAGTCTTTTCGCTTTTTCGAAATTTTCGCCAGAAGGTAATTGACTGTCAAACCCACCCTGTGAGTATTGTTCATCGAATGTATATCTACTTTGTTTCAGAGTTTTTAAAATAATTCCAGCCTGTATGCCTACGCATAAATGATGTTTATCCTGATTCGGAATAGTAATATCATGCGAACCCGATAATGCAAATGAAAATGAATTGTAGGTTCTTGAACTGTTATCATTTAAAATGTATGCACCAGCGCCCCATTTTTGTTTATAAGGCATGTCATAAGCTAACGCAGAACTCAAATATGACTTTCTGGTAATTGCATCCCACTGATTTCTGTATTGATGAACAAATCGATATTTAATATCTTTTTGCATTCCAGTTAATGCGGGATTTAACAGAATTGGTGAAGCTTCATATTGTGACACATGAATATCTTGTGCAATTACTTGTTGCGCAAAAACAATTAATACTGCCTGGCAGAAAATTGTTAAAATTGATTTTTTTGTTTTCATGGCACAATTATTATCTAATCAATGTTATTTCACCTGAAATTTTATATTCTCTGTTATTAATAGCAACTGCTTTTATGGTATAAACATAAACACCTATAGGTTGTTCAACACCATGGAATGTTCCATCCCAGCCCTTTGTTACATCGGAGGTTGAATAAATTAAATTTCCCCACTCGTTATATACATTAAAAAGTAGCTCAGTAAACGGACCACCTCTTACAATTAATGAGTCGTTATATCCATCACCGTTTGGCGTAAATCCAGTTGGTAAAACCGGAGAGTAAACTTCATCATTTTTACTAATTGTTATTGCCTGTGATGCGGTATCTGTACAACCAAATTCGTTGGTTACAACTTCTGATACCATATAATTTCCTGGGTAAAGGTATGCGTAGGTAGGTTTCTGATTAGTAGATGTTCCAAAATTATCACCAAAATTCCAGTTCCACGAACCTGCTCCTGTTGAAGTGTCTGTAAAAGTAATTGGAGATTCAACTTGATATTCTGAAGTAGTAATTGTAAATGAAGCAACCGGCGAAGGGTAAATTATTACAGGTTTTGTAATTGTATCAATACAACCTTCGGCTGTTTGAATAATCAAAGTTGCATTATATGTTCCGTTAGTATGGAATAGGTGAGCAGGACTTTGTAATGTTGATGTAATTGCATCGCCAAAGTTCCATTTCCATGATGAAATTATTCCATGAGAATAATTTGTTACATCGGTAAATTGAACACTGTCGTAAATACAGGAATTTGAAACATTGAAATTTGCTTTGATATTAAAAATTGAAACCGTACTGTTAATTGTATCAATACAATTTGCAGATGTTTGAGCTATTAACTGAACATTATATATTCCCGTATCGGCATATTGATGAAGTGGGTTTTGAACATTATCTGTAGCCCCATCTCCAAAAGCCCATTGCCAGTTATTTGGTCCAAAACCGCTAAAAGCAGATTGGTCTGTAAAGTTAACTGAGTAATTCTGGCAATTATATGTGTAATTAAAATTGCTGAAAAGTGTATTAATTCTGATATTTTGTGTTGTTGTATCTGTGCAGTATGGAGTGTTAATTATTAATTCAACATTGTAGCTACCGGTATCACTATAAAGATAATTTGGATTTTGATTATTGCTTGTATTACCATCACCAAAACTCCAGTTCCATGAATCGATTGCAGTACCCAAAACTTCTGAAGTATCGGTAAAAGAAACTCGGTAATCAATACAGTTATATGTATAGCTAAATCCTGGGAAAGCATTGGTTACAGGTACAGAATGAGTAATAGTATCAGTACAGTTAGTTGAAGCACCAACTATTAATTGAACCTGATATGTTCCTGAATCTGCATATGAAATTTGTGGATTCTGAATATTGCTTGTTTGTCCATCTCCAAAATTCCATTGCCATATTGTAATTGGTAAATTGTTAATTAAGGAAGTATCTGTAAAGCTTACATTAAAATTAGAACAATTTCCAATGGAACTAAATCCAGCAATAGGAGGTGGGTATACAGTAGTTGGAATTGTGACAGATGCAACACATCCAGAATCACTTGTTGCAGTTAAGCTTACGTTAAATACTCCAGTTGTATCGTATAAATGACCAGGATTTTGCAGTGCAGAGAATGTGGTATCCCCAAAATTCCAAGACCAGTTATTAATATTACCACCTAACACTGAACTTCCATCAGTGAATAATACCTGATCAAATAAACATTGTGTTGATGAAGTGAATGCTGCTGTTGGTAATGGATTAACATAAATATTTCTGGTTATAGAATATGAGCAACCTAAGCTTGACGCAACTGTTAGATTAATAGTGTGATTGCCTGTTGTGTTAAACGAATAAGTTGGGTTTTGATTTAAGTCAGTATTTGATGCATCAAAGGTCCATTGCCATCCTGTAATTGTACCAGATATTACAGAACTTAAATCTGTAAACTGAACAGGAACATTTAAACAAGGTGTTGTAAATGAAAATGCAGGCGTTACAGGTACAATTAAATTTATGTTCATAATGTCGCTATGTGAAGGACAAATTGAATTACCGGTTGTTGTTAATGTAATAGTTACATGTCCAATAATACTATCTGAGGCACTAGGATAATATGCTACACTTAATGAAGTATCAGTTGGCATAAATGTTCCTGTGCCAGTTGTTGTCCATAAACCACCATCTGCATTTGCAATAGTTCCATTAATTGAAACCTGATCAATTCCAAGGCAAACATTTGCATCAGGTCCTGCATTAGCTATAGGTAACTGTTGAATGTTTACAATTACAGTGTCATTACCTGGCTGGCACCCGCCATTTGCTGTAGAAGTTAAATATAATTCAACTCCACCATTTAATGAATCTAATGAGCTTAAGGTATAAACAGCACTTAAAGATGTGGCATTTGGAGTGAAACTTCCGGTACCACTTGTCGTCCATATACCAGTTGTTGATCCACCGGTTATAATAGTGTTATTTAATATTACAGTAGGATTTGTTACACAATTAGCTTTGTCTGGTCCAGCATAAACAAAAACTGAATTCCCGAAAAATAATTTAATAGTGTCGCTAACTACTATACAGTTACCGTGATCAGTTGTTGTAAGAACAAGGTTAGCTATGCCATTTGTTGTATCAGCACTACCGAAAACATATATAGCATTTAATACATTATTTGAAGGAATAAAATTTCCATCTCCTAGACTTGTCCAGACTCCGGCCGAAGCACCACCGTTTATTATTCCAAAAAGATTTGTTTGTGCACCAGTACTGCAAACATGTTGGTCAACTCCTGCATTTACAAATGGGGAAGGAGTGAAGGTTAAAGCCAATGTGTCAGTAACCTGAGAGCAACCACCATTTCCTGTAGTTGTTAGAATAATGTTAGCTGAGCCTAAAGAAAGGTCAAAAGCAGATGGAATATAAGTGTTAATTAGGTTATTAACATTTGCTGAGAATGTTCCAGTACCTGTTGTTGACCATTGTCCACCAGTTGAAATAGTAACAATGCCCGATAAGTTAACTGTAGCATTATTAGCACAAACAGATTGGTCAACTCCGGCATTTGCAGTAGGAGCAGGAGAGAAGTTTACTTGCAATATATCCATTGCAAAATTACAAGAGTTAGTGGCCGTTAAAGCAAGTGTTACGTTGCCTGTTGTTGTGTCGGCAGAACTAGGAATATATAATGCATTTAATGTCGTAGCATTAGGGTTAAATGTACCACTTCCAGAGGTTGCCCAAATTCCTTGACTTGCACCACCAGAAATTGTTCCATTTAGTTGAACATTTCCATTATTTGAACAAAGTGTTTGATCTTGGCCAGCACTTACAATTCCCGGAGGTAAAATGGTAATCTGCATTGTATCATTATCGCCAATACAAGTTCCGAAATTTGTTGGATGTAAAACAAGAGTTATTCCTAAATTTAATGAATCTTGTGAGCTTGCATTATAAGTGGCATTCAATGTTGTGTTATTTGGTGTAAATGTTCCTGTTCCACTTGTTGTCCAGAATCCAGTTGTTGTTGCACCATAAATGTTTCCTGATAATGGAATATTTAAATCATCAACACAAACAACTTTATCAATTCCTGCGCTTACAAATGGTGCATCTGTAATAGTTAATGTGATTGCATCATTAGCTGAATTACAACTATTAGCAGTTAGCGTTAACGTAACTATTCCAATTGCTGTATCTGTTGCACTTGGAATATATGTAGCATTTAATGTTTGAATATTCGGAATAAATACCCCTGATCCACTAGTTGACCATTCTCCAGTGCTTGCTCCGCCTGTAATTGACCCGTTTAAGAAAATCACTGCATTATTTGCACATACAGTAAAATCTGATCCGGCATTAACTAAACCTGCAGGTAACATGTTTACTGTTAAAGTATCGGTAACTGGTAGACAAAGATTATTATTAGTTGAAGTTAAAATGAGATTAACTGTACCAGCAACACTGTCAGCAGAACTTGCATGATATGTAGCGTTTAAAGCAGTGTTAATTGGTGTAAAATAACCGGTACCAGTTGTAGACCATATACCTGTTGTTGTTGGTCCGGCAATAAATCCATTTAAATCAACTATTAAATCGTCAACGCAAGTAATAATATCTGGCCCTGCAATCACTATTGGTGATTGTGTTATAGTAATGTGTATAATATCAGTAACTTCAACGCATTGTCCGTTTCCTACTGATGTAAGAGTTAAATCAACGGCACCACTTGAAATTTCTGTTGCAGAAGGTGTATAAGAAATATCAATTGTATTTGCATTAGGTGTGTAAATTCCTGTTCCGCCAGTCCAATGACCTCCTGTTGCAATAGTAATATTTCCATTAATTGTAATGGTAGAATTATTAGCACAAACAGTTTGATCAACACCGGCAGATACTGTTGGGGCTGTAGTGTATGTTATTTTCATTGTATCTTTTGCAGGTAAGCAGGTTCCATTACCTGTTGTTATAAGAATTAAATCTACATAACCTACACTAAGGTCTGAAAGTGTGGGTGAATATGTCGAATTTAAAATTGTGTTATTTGGTGTAAATAAACCAAGCCCATTAGTCCATTGACCACCTCCGGCATTATTTACAAAACCTCCTAGAGTTACAATATTATTATTTGAACAAACAATTTGATCAGAACCAGCATTTACAGTAGGAGCAGGATTGAAAGTTATTTTAATCTGATCAGAAACTGCATTACAATTTCCATTTCCTGTAGATGTTAGAGTAAGAATAATTTGGCCAGCAGCTATTTCTGCTGCAGAAGGAGTGTAAGTAGCATTCATAATAATATTACTAGGGTTATATATTCCACTTCCACCAGACCATGCACCCCCACCTGCATTCATTATATTCCCATTTAGAGTAACTGTGGAATTATTTGCACAAGCTGTTATATCAGGTCCAGCATTTGCTTGCGGTGCTGGAGAAATAAATATAGTTACCTGATCTGAAACAGGAAGACAAGTTCCGTTTCCGGTAGTTGTTAATGTAAGTGTTACCTGACCAGCTGCAATTTCTGCTGCAGATGGGGTATAATTTGCTGTTAAATTTGTGTTGTTAGGATTATAAGATCCGGCACCGCCAGTCCATACTCCACCTGACGCAACTGTTATTGCTCCATTAAGAGCTATTACAGGATTGTTAGCACAAATTAAAATATCATTTCCTGCATCAACTGTTGGTCCTCCTGTAAAAGTTATTGTCATATTATCAATAACAGGATTACATGTACCATTTCCGGTGCTAGTTAATGCTAAAGTTAAAGAACCTGTAACAATCTCTCCTGCAGTTGGAATGTAAACTGCATTTAGGGAATTATTATTTGGCATAAATGTTCCTAGTCCACCTGTCCATTGTCCACCTGTAGCGCCAGAAACACTTCCATTTAAATTAATAGAAGCATTATTTGCACAAACAGTTTGATCAACACCTGCATTAACAATAGGAGCTGCAGAAATTGAAATACTCATGTTGTCTGCTTCAGCAAAGCAACTTCCATTTCCTGTTGATGTTAGTGTTAATGTAATATTACCAGAACTTAATTCTGCTCCAGTAGGAATATATGTTGCATTTAAAGTCGTATTACTTGGGTTAAAAGTACCTGCACCACCAGTCCATACGCCACCACCTGCATTTTGAATTAACCCAGAAAGAGGAATGCTTGGATTATTAAAACAAGCTGCCTGATTAGATCCAGCATTTACTATAGGTCCTGGTGTAATTGATAATAAAACCTGATCGCTAACTGGAAGACAAGTTCCGTTACCTGTTGTGGTTAATGTTAGAACAACGTTACCTGTAGCAATTTCGGCAGCTGAAGGATCATAAGTAATATTTAAAGAATTTGCATTAGGTGTATAAACCCCACTACCACCAGACCAAGTTGCACCTGTTGCAACAGAAATATTTCCATTAATTGCAATAGCAGAATTATTAGAGCAAGCTATTTTGTCGGGACCTGCATTAGCTGTAGGTGAGGCTGTAAATGTAATAGTCATTTGATCTGTTACAGAATTACAAGTTCCATTGCCTGTTGTTGTAAGTGTTAAATTTACACTGCCAAAAGCTATTTCAGTAGCTGTTGGTGTATAGGTTGCATTTAAAGTGCTGGCATTAGGTGAGTACAATCCTAAACCCCCAGTCCATTGACCACCACTTGCACCTACAACGCTTCCAGTAAGAACTATATTTGCATTGTTAGAACAAACAACTCTGTCTCCACCAGCATTTGGAATTGGTGATGCACTAAAAGTAATAACTACATTATCAGAAACTGCATTATTTGTTCCATTTCCTGTCGATGAAAGAGTTAAAGTTAAAGAACCATTTGCTATTTCAACTGGTGTAGGTGTGTAAACAACATTGAGAGCTGTATTACCAGGGTTAAATACTCCAGCACCACCTGACCAGATTCCACCTGCAGCATTTTGAACAGACCCTAAAAGTGTTACAGCTGGATTATTTACACAAGCCACAACATCGAATCCTGCATTTACTATTGGTGCTGCATTAATTGTAATTGTCATAAAATCAGTAACTGGATTACATGTTCCGTTACCTGTTGAAGTAAGTGTAAGAGTTACAGTTCCAGCAGTGATTTCAGATGCACTAGGAGTATAAATTGCATTTAATGCATTATTTGAAGGTGAATAAGTTCCTGTTCCACCAGACCAGCTTCCACCAGTTGCTCCAATTACATTGCCATTTAAAGAAGTGGCAGAATTATTTGCACCTACTGTTTGATTTGGTCCTGCATCAACAGTTGGGGCTACAGTATATGTTATTGCAACATTGTCTGTAACTGGTAAACAAGTTCCGTTACCTGTTGAAGTTAGAATTATATTTGCAAAACCAGCAGCAAGTTCAGCAGCAGTAGGAGAATAAGTTGCTGTCATTGTAGTGTTATTAGGTGAAAATAATCCTAGTCCACCTGACCATGAACCACCAGTAGCACCTATAACACTTCCTGCTAAAGTTGCTGTATTGTTATTAGAACATTTAATTTGATCTGTACCTGCATTTACAACAGGTGCAGATGTAAATGATATTTTCATTTGGTCACTCATTGCATTACAACTTCCATTACCTGTAGAAGTAAGTGTAAGCCATACTTGACCTGCAGCGATTTCAGGATTAGAAGGTGAATAAGTTGCAGCTAAAGCTGTTGATCCAGGGTTAAATGAACCAGTTCCACCTGTCCATTGTCCGCCTGTTGCGATTGAAACACTTCCATTTAAATTTACAGTAGAATTGTTTGCACAAACTGTAACATCAGTTCCGGCATTAACAATTGGAGAAGGAGTTATTGTTATAGTAATATCATCATTTTCTGCAATGCATAATCCATTTCCAGTTGTTGTTAAAGTAAGATTTGCAACTCCTGCTGTAATTTCAGCAGCAGAAGGAGTGTAATTTGTTATTAATGTATTCGCATTAGGTGCGTATGTTCCAGTACCGCCTGACCAAGTTCCGCCAGTTGCTCCAGTTACTGCGCCGCTAAGATTAACTACTGCATTGTTTCCGCACTTTGTTACATCTAATCCTGCATTAACGGTTGGGGCAGCTGAAAATGTAATTGTCATTGCATCTGGAACAGCAAGACAAGTTCCGTTGCCAGTAGTTGTTAGGGTTAGATTTACTAGTCCTGCTATAAGTTCTGCTGCAGAAGGTGTATAAGTAGCATTTAAAGTACTTGCGTTTGGAGTATAAACTCCAGTTCCACCTGACCATATTCCACCAGTAGCTATGGACACAGATCCGGATAATGTTGTAACGCTATTATTTTTACATTTTGTTTGGTCTACTCCGGTGTTTGCAGTTGGAGATGCGGTGTAAGTAATTCTCATTACATCAGAAGCTGCAATACATGTTCCGTTTCCTGAAGTAGTAAGTGTTAAATCAATAAAGCCTGTAGAGACTTCTCCTGCAGTAGGAGTATATGTAGCATTTAATGTATTTGGATTAGGGTTAAATGTTCCACCGCCACCTGTCCATGTTCCACCAGATGCA
>CAILUD010000144.1 GCA_903837285.1 uncultured Bacteroidota bacterium
CTGGATGCACGATTACAATTACTTAAGGCCTCATAATTCATTGAAAAATAAAACGCCTATTGAATTTTTATTAAATGAATAAATTTTCTATTTTTGAATGGCCCGAAATTAAGGGAAGCTTACAGTAACTTGTGACACAAATATAGGATTATAAAATAGCCCAATTTTTTTATTCATCTCCCTACCCTCTTCAAAAAGAGGGACAATAGGGTGGACTATTTTATAATCATTGCTAGTATAACGTAACGAAGGATCTATTCTAGAAACCCTTGGCGCAAGTTTGTGAATTGTGCCATAAACCACATAGTCTATTAACAACTGCACAGTCAACAAAAACGACCAAACACAAACAACTGGTTTATTTTATCCCATTAAAACTGGACTTACCGGCAAATTCAGATGAAAAGTAGTACCTTTTTTTTCTTCACTTTCAATAGTAATAGTTCCTTCTAAAAACTCTATTATATCATTACAAAGAAACAATCCCAATCCCATTCCTGTTTCAGAGAATGTATTACTTGTCATTATTTTCTTTTCAAGAGAAAACAATTGATTTATTTTCTCTTTGTTAATACCCACACCCGAATCGATTACATTAACAGTATAACTGCCATCATCTGAAAGGCTATAACCTATACTTATTTTTCCGCCAAAAGGAGAAAATTTAATGGCATTTGTTAAAAGATTTCTTAAAACAATTTTTAACAAATCTTTGTCTGTTGTTATATTAATATCAGGACTAACTTCATTTATTATTGTTAATCTTTTTTCAGCTAAATTAGATGCAAATAGCTGTGCTAATTCATTTCCCAATACAAATAAGCTTAACGATACTGGTTTTGCCTTAATTTTACCAAATTGAACCCTACCCCAAACCAACAAATCATTAACAATAGTAAATGATTCTTTTATTGAATTGTCAATTATCTCAATTGCTTCGCTAAGCTCGCTTATTTTATTTTGGTCTTTCTTCGTTTTCGCAACATTGGTCATGTTAGAAATTATAGAAAGCGGAGTTCTTAAATCATGTGCAATTACAGACATTAAAATACTTTTAAAAGAGTTTTGATATAACAACTCCTTTTTTTGCGACTGTATTTTTAAATGCGTAGAAACTCTTGCCAGTAATTCTTCCGTATTAAAAGGTTTAGTAATGTAATCAACTGCTCCCATATTAAAACCATGCGTGATGTCTTTAGAATCATTTTTGGCAGTAATAAAGATTACAGGGATATCTTGTGTTTCCGGATTTTCTTTAATTTTCTTACAGGTATCAAAACCATTTATGCCTGGCATCATAACATCTAACAAAATTAAATCAAAATTTCGTGATTTTAACCAATCTAAAGCATCATAACCATTAGTAGCAAACTCAACCAAATAATTTGATTCTCTTAAAATATTTCCAAGAATCTGAATGTTTTTATGCATATCATCTACTACAAGAATTGAAGCTAATATTTTTTTATCTTGTTTCATTTAATTGGAATAATCTGATTGTAAATTTATAAAATCTTCTTTACAAATACTCAGGATAATTATTTAGCAATTTTTAGAAAATTATTAATTCTGTTTACTAAAGCTCTTAGGATAACAACTCGCTTTAATTACGCCCAACATCTATTCAACTAATCAGTTGCGACTCAAGAACAATTTCTCAGAACATTTGCTTTCTTTATTGTAAACAGTTACGAAATAAATTCCAGTATTTAATTCTTCTACATCAGCATTCAAAACAAACTCATTTCCTTGAGGAATAAATTGTTTAGCAATAACTCTAGATGTGCAATCAAAAATAACAATTTCGCTACCCACCCATTCCGATTTATAATTAAACACTACATTATTATTAGCAGAAAATATTTTCATTCCTAAATTATTAATATCATTAGTTGCAACATTTGTTAAACCTTCGGGCAATAAATAATAAATAGAATCGGAGCTATTATTTATAATCCACAATCCATTATCGTCACAAGCAACACCATTAGGATAAGCGCCACCAGGAGTTTGTATTGATTTTAACATTTCATGAGTGGTAGGATCAATCATATTAGTAGTTTGAGATGGATTATCGTTAACCCACAAATATTTTCCGTTATAAGATATTCCAGATGGAAATGCACCTACCGATTCGAAACCATGATTTAATTGTAATTGAGAAGACAAACCAAAAATAGAATCATTTACTGCAGACGGATTAGGTCCTTTTGTATCATTAAACCATAAATCATCATCGGCAAAGCAAAGCCCGGTAACGTAAAGTGGATTATAAATACCTGCCAAATCAATTGTATCTAAAACAACACCAGTCATTGTATACTCAATAATATCCTTTGATATATTATCTAATATGTACATTTTATTATCATTAAAAGTTATGCCATAAGGTTTTTGAATTGCTATTGGAACTGTACCAACTACATTACCTGTAAATGGAGAAACTTTATAAACCACAAAATCATTATATCCTGTTACCCATAACAAATCATCATAATAAGCAATTGAAGTGGGAATTGTACTAGGTGACGGAAAAGTCAATTGTACAGGTATAATCTGAGTTTGCATGTTTTTAGTACTAACATTTTCATTTATAAATGGAGAATTACATTCTGTAGGCACACCCATATAATCAAGACTCTCTTGAGCCCAT
Organism: uncultured Bacteroidota bacterium; assembly: GCA_903837285.1. GTDB lineage: Bacteria > Bacteroidota > Bacteroidia > Bacteroidales > GWA2-32-17 > GWA2-32-17. Next base: position 2,654 of record CAILUD010000144.1, read on the forward strand.
GTTTGAATACTCATCAAACAAGCGGATATGAAGATTAAGGTTCTCATGGTTTTTTCTTTTTTATTTACTATGTAAAGTTACACCCTAAAGAACGATGCATCTAGAGCAGTTTAACCTAATTGCATGCGTATATTACACCAAATAATAACAGGTACTTTTACTTAGCAAATAAAACTTATTCAGTCATCGACAGCCAATTTTCTGCAGCATTAGTAGTGGAAAAAAGTTTAATTTTTACTTGATCTTGATTCCATTTATCAATTAATAACAAAGTGTATGCTGTTAATATTGGGTCTTTCTGGACTATAGCTGCAATTATTTTAATTTCAGAATTATAATCAATTATTTTTTTTCTAAAATAATCAATCTCATTTGTAGTAATATCTATATTGGATTGGCTAAAGTCGGCAATTATTTTAATGTTTTTTTTACCTGCAAGTGCTGAGAATTTTTGCGTAAAAACAACTAATTCGGTAACATTAATTTCAGCACTGAAATTAATGTTGTAAACTTTGTTATTATCGTTATACTTACAGTTAACCATAAACTATTTTTGAAAAACATTCTTACTCTTTTATTTTTTCAACTCGCTTTTAAGAGCTACTCTTTTATCGTTTTTATAGGCAACTATAAATGCATCATGATACTTAGTTGAACTAGAAATTATTCTTTTTGCTTCGCTTGCTGCTTTATAAGAATAATACTGTCCAACCATATATTTTGCAAACTCCTGTTGATCTTTTTTATCTTCCGACAATGGATCTAATCCATGAAATTCATTAATATCGACCTTTTTTGTAAAAGCACCAATTTGTACTTTATAAACTATTGATTCTAACGGTTCATTAAGTTCGATATTTTTATTAGTTTCATTTATAACAGTATTTGTATTATTTAAACTTGTGTTAACTTTTTCTACTTTAGGTTTTCTTTCGTTTGGCGTATTTAACTCGGCAGATAAAGTTGCATATTCGCTTTTATTAATCGGCATATTATAATATAAAGAATATGCTTGCTCATATTTCTTTATTGCTTCTCTTTTTAACAAATTTGCTTTTTTCAAATAATCTATACCATCTTCAAAATTAAAATCGAAACTTGCTTTATCGTGGTTAATCTTGGCTTTTTTGTATAATTCTTGGGCTTCCTCGTTTAATGCAATAATTTGTTTTTGATATTTGTGATCTTTTGCCAATAATACCCCATTTGATGGAAAATGGTCTTCGTAAATTATAAACAATAAACTATTTCCCATTTCAAATAGCTCCTCTGCATCATATCTTAAAGACAATTCCAAATTCTCATGCTTTCTTATTTTTCTTTCTAAATTAAAATTTCCAATAATCTGCTCATCAGACTTAACTGCTGTTTTATTTATTTCAATTATCTCTTTAGTTACCAAATCAGCCTCCTTTATACACTCTTTAGCTTCAATAGATAATTCTTTAATATTCATTATTAATTCTTTTTCTTTCGGGTTTAATTTTAAACGTGGAATTATTTTTTCACTTTTAATCTGACGCTTTGTTTGCTCTGCCTCATTATTATCAATTGTATTTAAATTTATGGCTGCAACTAACTTATTTTCATTGTTAATCTGTTGCGATTTACAGTTATTATTTGCAAGTAATAATGCTACTATTAATAATAATGTAAGCATTAAGAAAAGGGTGTTTTTTAAATATATTGTTTTCATTATTTATCTTTTTAAAATACTTAGCTAAGGTAATTGCTCCTAAAAAGTCACACAAGAGTATTTATACCTTTTCTTTATAGTATAAACTACCTGAAAATTCAATAAAAAACACAACAAGTTGATTTAATATCACTTAATAAATATCAAAAAACCCATTTTAGTATTCAAAAAACTAATTAAGTAATATCTTTGTAAAACATTTTGCACAATTATTTTATAGATGGAATTATTTTTTCGCAAAACCGGCAAACAGGGGCAACCACAATTAATTATACTACATGGTTTATATGGTTCTTCTGATAACTGGATTTCTATTGCAAAACTTCTTGAAAACCATTTTGAGATTTTTTTAATTGATCAGCGTAACCACGGAAAATCGCCCCATTCAACAGGATTTACCTATGATCTTTTAAGTAATGATCTTTTTGAGTTTTTTGCAAAAAATAATATAGTAAACGCTACTTTACTTGGGCACTCTATGGGAGGAAAAACCGCAATGTTTTTTGCGAAAAAATTTCCTGAATTAATTAATTCATTGCTTATAATTGATATCGCTCCCAAAAACTATTATAATTTAAATAGTCCAGAACTTATAACACATAACAAAATAATTGAAACTTTACTCTCAATAAATTTATCAGAATTAAAAAGCAGAGAACAAGCCGACGAGGAATTAGCTTTAAATATTGATTCCATAAAACTCCGATCATTTCTATTAAAAAATTTACATCGCAATAATAATGGCAAATTTGAATGGATGTTAAACCTAAATTCAATTTCAGCTAATTTTAACAATATAGCAGATGGGTTTATTCCCGCTGAATGGGAAATTGAAATATCTGGATTTCCAGTGTTATTTGTTAAAGGCGGAAAATCAAAATATATTTTAGAAGAAGATAAACAAACTATAACCAAAATATTCCCAGCTGCTGAAATTTTTGAAATACCCGAAACAGGCCATTGGCTTCATGCCGAAAAGCCAAATGAGCTTGCAGATAAAATAATTTCTTTTGTTTTAAGTTAAGCGTGTTCTACATTTTCATCTAAAATAAGAGGTTCGCCTTTATATCTCAATAAAAGTTGAGCTAAGGCCAAAACATCTTTTTCGCAATATTTTACAATTCTAGGTAAGTCTTTTTCTATATAATAAACTCTTGCTACATCGGCACCCGAAATATCATCTTTGGGAGTAGGAATATCAAAAATTGCAGTCAATAAATTTAATGATGTATAATGTTTATAATCGCCAAATTTCCATAGTTCAAGTGTATCTAAATGCTTTATTTCCCAGGGTTTTTTACCAGAATTATCTAAAATTTTTGGCAGCTTAAGTCCATTAATAAGACCTCTTCTCGCTATGTACGGATAATCGAATTCCTTACCATTGTGAGCACAAAGAATATGATCGTTTGAGTTAAAATGAGCTAAAAGCATTTGAAAAAAATCCTCGAGCAATTTTTTTTCATCATCACCAGAAAAAGATTTAAGTCTAATCTTCCTATCACCTTTTTCTGAAATAATACCAACCGAAATACAAATTATTTTACCAAACTCGGCATAAATCCCAGCACGTTCATATAACTCATCAGATGATTTCTCATCACGAAAAGTTTTTGCTTTATCGTCCCAAAGTTTTTGAAATTTATCCGACGCATCAGAATAAGTTGGGAACTGAGGTGCTGTTTCTATATCAAGAAACAAAACGTTTGAAAGCCTAATTTCATCAAGCATGACTATTTGTTTTATTTAGTTTTCGTTCAATAAAATGCGTTAAAATATCAATTGCAACTAAATTATCTCCACCCTGTGGTACAATTAAATCGGCAAAAGATTTAGTGGGTTCTATAAACTGAATGTGTGAAGGTTTTACTGTTTTAATATATCTTTCTAATACTTTATCTACCGATCTTCCTCTTTCAATTATGTCACGTTTTATAACCCTAATAAGCCTATCGTCAGCATCGGCATCAACAAAAACTTTAATATCACAAATATTACGTAGTTTGGGATTTGTAAAAATTAATATCCCTTCAACAATCACAACCTTTTTGGGCTGAACCGGAATAAATTCAGGAGAGCGGGTACATGTTAAATAAGAATATATAGGCATTGGAATGGTCTCGCCTTTTTTTAAACGACTAATATGATCAACAAGTAAATCAAATTCAACTGCATTTGGATGATCGAAATTAATTTCAAGCCTTTCATCCATTGGCATTTTACTGTTATCCCTGTAATACGCATCCTGAGGCATAACTACAACTTCATCTTTTGGACAACGCTCAATAATTTTTTTAACAACTGTTGTCTTTCCCGAGCCAGTTCCACCAGCAATACCTATAATTAACATATTATAAATTTTACCACAATATATGAAGTTGTTTTATATTCTAAAAATGTTTTTAAATCTCTTTTTAACATCTTTATTTAGTTTTTTATTAGCAGGCTGCCTATTTGTGAATTATCCAAAAAATTCATTAGATTTGCTTTACTAATTCCCTTTATTATGAAAAACATTTTATTCTTTTTAATTTTTACAGTTGCAATATTTTCATGTAAAAAAGACAAACCAGAGCCTGCACCAACTATTCCAAATAGCGCAAATGCCTTAATCACTTTTTCAATTCCGGGCCAGTTATCTTCAGTTATTAGCCCAGGTGCACATACTGTAGTTATTACTATGCCTTTTGGTGTTAAATTAGATAGTCTTGTTGCTGCAAATTTCACTATCCCATCAGGAGCTACAATAAAAATTGGAACCATACCTCAAACAAGTGACGTAACTTTAAATAATTTTATTTCTCCCATTACTTATACTATTACTGCAGAAAACGGAACAGCAATACAAGACTGGACAATCACTGCCGATTACGAAACCTATTCATATCTGTTAGAAGATTTTCCTACAACAAATGAATCATTCTACATGCAAATTGATAGTACTAACTTACAAGGATATTCACTAGGTACGCCAGGAAAAGGTAAAGTGTGGAATTTTTTAGGTTTGGGTATTGAAGCAACTGATACTTTAGATTTCCTTTCTCCCTCTGCTCATCCTGCAGGTTCACAATTTCCAAATTCCAACATTGTTATAAAAGATCACAGCTCATCTTTTGACATGTTTGCAACTCTTTCAACTACTAAATCTGAACTTATAGGAATGTATGGTTCGGTTAACGGAATGCTGATTTCGATTCCAACAACAAATCGTTTAACAAATTTAATTTTTCCTTCAGAGTTTGGTGTAAACTTTACCGATGATGGCGCACTTCAAAAAGATACAACGGTTACAATTCCCCCGATTCCTATTCCAGTTGCTGTATCATTACAGGTAGATATAAATACTGTGAGCAATATTGATGCAAATGGTATTGTTAATACACCTATTGGAACATTCAAATGCATTCGCGAATATAATGTACAAACAAGACACACACAAGTCCTGGTTGCAGGTTCGCCATATATTAATCAATATGAGACTACAAGAACTTATAATTATTTTAACAAAGAAAAAGGATATCCTGTTTTAATTGTAGAAGTAGATTCTATAGGAAATATCAAAAAAATTAAACATCAAAAATAATTTAACAAAACTAAATTTTCATAAATGAAACACACATTATTTTTTTTAGCCTTAGTAACTATTGTTACAATTATCTCTTGTAAAAAAGATAAAGAAAACACAACAACTACAACCACACCTTATGGCATTAACTCAACTGACATCGGTGGAGTTGGAGACACATTCAGACTTGCAATTCATCCGGTTAACGCTGGTGATAATGCTTATTTATTAGGAAGTGCCTCGAGTGGTCAGATTTGGGACTATGATTCTATTCCATTTTCTGCAAATATTGACACAACAATATTCTTAAACCCAGCATCAAATCCCGATTACAGCTTTTTCCCTACTTCTAATTTACTTATTCCCGATGGCTCACAATCTTCGATGTTCTTAAATAAATCTTCACAAAAAGTAGATTTAATTGGAATTAAAGCAAACATGAACGGAACAATTATAAAAGATACTTTAGGAAATCCATGGACTGTGTTACAGTTCCCTATGCAACTTGGTTCTAGTTATACTGACTCGGGTAGTGTTTCAATTGACACACAGTTTGATTTCGGTTCGGGTCTGGCTCCAGCAAGAGTAAAAATGAAATATAAATTAATTAGTACTATTGACGCAAGCGGAACTGTTAAAACTCCAACAGGAACATACGAATGCGTAAGAAATAAACGCATTGAATATCAAGCGTTCAATGTATATGCAATAGTTCTTGGCCAGGAAGTTTCTGCATTCTCTTCAAAAGACACTACATACAAATATGATTATTGGTCTAAATCTAAGAAATGGAATGTTATTGAAATTGAAACCAATCAAAGCGATGTTATAAAAAGTATTGGTTATTTGTTAGAATAATTTAATTAATAATTTTTCAATTAAAACCCTGCAATTATTTGCAGGGTTTTTTATTTAGAAACTGTTTTGAATTTTATAATGCTTATATTTCATTATCATTTTAGATATAATAAATCTTCGACTCCTCTGGAGTCGAATGTTTGTAGCAATTTTATTGCTACAAACCTAGGGACTCCTCTGGAGTCCAACTAACAAAGGATATAATATTTAATATTTACAAATTTTACTACAATCCACTTTAGTTAAACTATTTTAAATAAGAATATTATAAAAGCCAATTCAAGTTAGGTTAAAAATCCTAAACAGTTTCTTAATAATTTTCATTTTAAATAACAGGTAAAATCACCTGTTTAGAAATATCAAAAAACCGTATTTATACTCTTTTTTAATTGCTTTAAAAAAAGGAACTTTGATAATTAAAGCATTTTATTATTAAGATTAAAATCTATTTCTGATTTTTTTAATAAGCTAAAATAGTGAAGACAAAAAACAAAATATTACTTACTCTTTTCATCACTATTGTTTTAGTCTTTTGCAGTTTTCTATTCTTAGTTCAATTAAATAATAATAATTTGAAAAATATTATTAATATAGAACAAGACATTCATAAAAAAACAATAAACACAATTACAAAATTACATTCAGAAAATCTTGCTAAAATTGTTAAAGATTATGGCTGTTATGACCAAATGATTGATTTTATGAAAACCCATGATACTGTATGGGCTAAATCTGATATTACAATTATAAGTTCATATGAAATGGATGCAGTTTGGGTTTATGACATTAAAAAAGAAAAATTATATACAGAATACTCAGATATAATATACTCTGAACCATATGCCCCCAACGAATCTTTAAATAAACTTTTTGGAGAAAAAACAATTCATTTTTTCATTAGAATTCCTGAAGGCATTATGGAAATTAGTGGGGGATCAATTAATAACACTAAAGACATTAACAGAAAAGGCTACGCAAAAGGTTATTTGCTTATTGGAAAATTATGGGACAAAAGTTTTATTAATATTCTCGCCGAACAAACCAATAGTAAGTTAAAAATAAAGTATGATAATACTTTAACAGAAATAAATTCCGATCCAAATAAAATAAGCCTACAGCTTTATTCATATAACAATAAAATTATTGCTACACTCTCTTCTATAAAAGAAAATCTCTTTTTAAAGAGTAATAAAGATTTTAACATTGTTATTTATTTTTTCTTCGGAATATTCTCTTTATTGATTCTTCTAATCTTTTACTTTAGTTTTAAGAAATATGTTATAAGTCCACTCGGAAATATTATTATATCTCTTAAATCCAGTGATGCATCAATACTTGAAAACTTAAAAAACAAACCCGATGAATTTGGAAATATTGCTGAAATAATCATACAGTTTTTTGAACAAAAAATTCAACTGGAAAATGATTTGTATGAAAGAAAAATTATTGAAATAAATTTACGAGAAAGCGAAAAAAGATTTAAAGATTTTGCTGAATTATTACCAGGGTTGGTTTGTGAAGCAAATATTGACGGAAAGCTTACATTTGCTAATCATGCAGCATTTGAGGTTTTTGGATGGTCGCCAAATGAACTCGATAATTTATCAATTTATTCGATTTTCGCTCCTGAAGATGTGGATAATGTTAAAAATAATTTAGTACGTCGTATTCAAGGAGAAAACATAGGCTCAAATGAATATTTAGCTTTAAGAAAAAACGGAACAACATTTCCTGCTTTAGTTTATGTAAACATCATATATAAAGAAGGAAAACCCGAATCAATGAGAGGAGTAATGGTTGATATAACAACGATTAGAGAAGCACAAAAAGAAATACGTAAATTACTTCATGCAATAGAACAAAGTCCAAATACTATTGTTATAACAGATATTAATGGAAATATAGAATATGTCAATCCCCATTTTACACAGCTTACTGGGTATACAAAACAAGAAACTATAGGAAAAAATCCCAATGTGCTAAAATCAGGAAAAATGGCAGAAAACATTTATACAGTGCTTTGGGAAACAATTAAATCAGGTTGTACTTGGAAAGGGGAATTTATTAACAAAAAGAAAAATGGAGAGTTATATTGGGAGTATGCTACCATTTCACCTGTAAAAGATAAAAAAGGGAATATCATAAATTTTATTGCTGTAAAAGAAGATATTACTGAAAGAAAAAAATTAGAACAACAATTAGTTGAAAACAACGAAGAAATAAAATCTCAGAATGACGAATTAGAGCTTCAACGAAATATTGCAACAAAACAAAGAGATGAAATAATTGAAATAAATAATGAAATAAAATCAAGTATTCGTTATGCAGAAAATATTCAAAAAGCAATTCTAACACCAAAAATTCTTCTTGAATCATTATTTGAGGATTATTTTGTACTTTATCTTCCAAAAGATATTGTAAGTGGAGATTTTTATTGGGTAAAACATGTTGATAATAAAACAATCGTTACTGTTGCAGACTGCACTGGACATGGAGTACCTGGTGCTTTTATGAGCATACTTGGAGTTGCATTTTTAAATGAAATTGTAAACAAAAAAGATGTTTATTTTGCAAATGAAATACTTAATGAACTTAGAGAACACGTTGTTACTTCATTGCATCAAATTGGTATTTCTGGTAGCTCCCAGGATGGAATGGATATGGCAATTGTAATAATTGACGAGACAGAAAATTCTTTGCAATATGCTGGTGCTAATAATCAGTGTTGGGTTATAAATGAAAAATCGTTAATTGAATTATGCCCCGACAAAATGCCTGTCGGTATTCATGAGAAAATGGTTCCGTTTAGAAATAACATTATAGATATTCAAAAAGGCGATTTTATTTATTTATTTACAGATGGCATTGCTGATCAATTTGGCGGGCCTCAATCAGAAGCAGGCGGAAAAAAATTCAAATTAAAACAATTAAAGGAATTATTAATCTCCATATCTCCTCTTTCATTAAATAAGCAGAAAGAATCAATAGAAACGGTTTTTAATAACTGGCGTAATGATATTGAGCAAACTGATGACGTTACTATAATGGGATTAAAAATTTAAACGTTTATTTATTTTGTTATATAAAAAAAGGCTATTGAATTTCAATAGCCTTTTCTGCTTTTTTTAATCTATTACTCTAAACTTCCGACAGCTTTTTCAACTTCGTGAAGAATTTCGCATGTCTGAACAAGAGCTTTCATTGTGTTATGATCAGGATATAATGGACGATCAATATCTAAATATGCTATATGTTTTCTAATAACATCTTTTGCCACCTGAGTTCCTTTTCCAAATATAAATTTCTCTTCATATTTTTCTCGTAAATCCAATGCCTGAGCAGCAGCCATAAATTCAATTCCTAAAATACCAAAAGCATTATCTAAAATCTGAATATTCTTTATTGCAGTATTCATGCCCATAGATACAAAATCTTCCTGATCGGCTGCAGCTGGAATAGATTGAATTGAAGCAGGAGCGGACAATATTCTTTGTTCTACTATTTGCATATCGGCGGTATACTGACTTAACATCATGCCAGAAAACATTCCAGCACCTTTTGTTAAGAATGGAGGTAAACCAACAGAAAGAGCAGGATTATTTAAACGATTTAATCTTCTTTCTGATAAAACGCTAACCATTGTTACAGCAGCACCTATTAAATCCATTGGCAATGAAACTGGTGTTCCCTGGAAATTTGCTCCTGAGAGTTGCATGTTTTCATCTGGAAAGAAAATTGGGTTATCTCCTACTCCATTTAATTCAATTTCTACCTGTGAACGTGCCCAAGCAACTGCATCGTGAGCTGCACCTATAACCTGAGGTGTTGAACGCATGCTATAAGCATCCTGAACTTTAACTTTTATTCGTTTTTCTAACAAATCACCATCAGTAGCAATCTTACGAATAGCCGCAGCGCTTCTCATTGCTCCTTTAAAGCCACGTATTTCATGAATTTTATGATTATATGGTCCAAAATTAGCTCTTAATGCTTCCAGCGACATAGTACATGCAATTTCAGCTTGTTTCAGCCAATTATTAACATCATGCAAATAAATCGCACTCATGGCAGTCATAACATTTGAACCATTAATAGTAGCAAGACCATCACGAGCCATTAAACCAGGAACAGGAATCTCTGCTTTATCTAATGCCTCTTTTCCTGTAAGAAACTCACCTTTATAATAAGCATGACCTTCGCCCATCATTAATAGAGCAATTTGAGACATTGGAGCTAAATCGCCACATGCACCAACCGAACCTTTTTTACAAACAAATGGAGTAACTCCTTTGTTTAGCATATCGACCAATGTTTGTGTGATTTCTAATCTAACACCCGAATTACCGTGTGCGTGAACATTAATTCTACCCAACATCGCTCCACGAACATGCTCTAACGGCATAGCCTCTCCAATACCAGCAGCATGATTATAAACTAAATATTTTTGAAATTCTTTTACCTGATCGTCATTTAATACAACTTCAGAAAATTCGCCAATACCAGTATTTACACCATACATTATTTCATGTGCGTCGACTTTTCTTTCGAGCATCGCTCGACATTTATTAATTTTTTTTACTGATTCGGGATGTAATTCAACTTTTTCGCCGTGGCGTGCAACTTTAACTACATCATCAATGGTAATTCCGCTACCCTTAACTATAAGTGTCATAAATAAATGATTTTATTTGATTAATTATTTAATCTTTTTTTTGATTACCCGAAATAAACGAAAAAAGATGAGATATAGAAATGATAAATTTCATCAGTTCTTAGTATTAAAAAATAAAATGATGTTTTTGTCAAAATATTGAACTACACCAAGGCTTTATGGAGTATATTTGTAAAAATTTAATTTATGAGAATATATTTTCGATTTTCAATTTTGATAGTTGGTTTATTAATAATTTTAAAATCAACAGCTCAGCCACCAGCAAATTATTATAATGCCACAATTGGCCTAACCGGGCAACCTCTAAAAATAAAATTACATGACATTATCTCAGCTGGTTTCATTTCTAACACCTACGCTGATTTATGGACAATTTATCAAACAACGGATTCAAAAAACGGCAAAGTTTGGGATATGTATTCCGATATTCCTGGAGGTACTGCTCCTTATTTATTCACCTTTATTACAGATCAATGTGGAACTTACTCAGGAGAAGGCCCAATAGCTGGATGTTATAATCGGGAACACACTGTTCCACAAAGTTGGTTTAGCAGTGCTAGTCCTATGGTTTCAGATTTGTATCATGTTGTTCCTACTGATGGTCATGTAAATGGCAAAAGAAGCAATTACCCTTATGGTGATGTTACTAGTGCAAGCTGGACTTCTCTGAATGGTTCAAAATTAGGAACAAGTGCAGTTACTGGTTATACCGGAACTGTATTCGAACCAATAGATTCATTTAAAGGAGATTTTGCAAGAATTTATTTTTATATGGCTACTCGCTATAAAGATGAAATTCCATCTTGGACTGGCGAACCTTTTTCAGCAGGCGATCTTATAGCTTGGGCAAAAAATATGTTTTTACAATGGAATGCACTAGACCCTGTTAGTGAAAAAGAAAGACAGAGAAATAACACTGGTTATAGCTTTCAGCACAATAGAAATCCGTATGTTGACCATCCGGAATGGATAACTTCAGTTTGGGGACCAGCAGCTGGAATCAATAATGTTGAAAATAATATTTCAGTTTCAATATATCCAAATCCTACTTCTTCTTCTATTCATATTAGCATAAACACAAATATTAATAAGTCTTACGAATTAAGTTTATTTAAATCTGACGGCGCAAATATTTTCACAAAATTTAATAATAGCAAAGAAGAGGAAATAGATTTTTCGGGGTTACCTGATGGAGTTTACTTTGTTAAATTAAAGAATGACAATTTTTCAAAAGTTGAAAAAATCGTGATTTTAAAATAGATTTTCTATTCAAAATTTCACTTATTGCTAATTTTAAATTTCTAACTTTATCCCGTTAACTATTTAACATGGATAATTTATCATTAAATTTAATTACTGGAAATACTGATATTATTTTTGGGAATTATTCTGAAAAACTAAAACTCATCTCCAAAAACCGACAAATAATAATTATTTGCGACAGTAATATAAATAGACTTTTTCCAGAAATTTCAAAAAAATATATTTCTATAAACATTACTGCTTTTGAATCAGAAAAAACATTACAAAATGTTGAATTTATTTATTCTCAACTTCTCGAATTAAAAACTGACAAATCAACATTATTAGTTGCAATTGGTGGAGGTATTATTTGCGATATTGCGGGTTATGTTGCAGCAACATTTTACAGAGGATTATCTGTTGTTCTAATCCCAACAACTCTTTTAGCTATGGTTGATGCATCCATTGGCGGAAAAAACGGAGTAAATTTTAACAATCACAAAAACATTATTGGAACTATTAGCCAACCCGAAACAATTATTATTGATACTAATTTTTTGAAAACCCTACCTCATGAAGAATTTAAAAATGGAATTGCAGAAATAATCAAACATTCCATTATTTCGGGTGGTGAATTCTATAACTCCATTTCAAAAAATAATGATTTAAAATCTGGTATAATTTCAGAAACCGCTATTAAATCTGCAATAAAAATAAAACTTGAAAAAGTATCAGCAGATGTAAATGAAAAAAATATTAGAAAAGTTTTAAATTTCGGCCATACTTTAGGTCATATCATAGAACTGAAACAAGGAATTAGTCATGGCAAAGCAATAGCAATTGGAATGTTAATGGCAACTAAGATTTCTGCATATTTTAACAAATGTGATAACAAATTAGTTGATGAAATTGAAAATTTAATATCTTTCTATGAACTTCCTGTTGATACTTCTGTAAATATTGATAAAATAATTGAATCTCTTGAATTTGATAAAAAGAAAAATAACGAAACGTTACATTTTGTTTTTATTGAAAATATTGGAACTGTAAAACAAGAAAGTATTTCAATTGAAAATTTAAAGAAATGCCTACTAGCTCTTTTTAATTAATTATGAAGATTATTGTCAAACCATCACAAATTGACGGTAAGCTAACTGCTCCATCTTCAAAAAGTGTTGCACAAAGAGCAATAGCTATTGCAATGCTAACAAAGGGAACAAGTTCAATTAAAAATATAACATGGGCAAATGATGTTATTTCTGCATTATCTGCCGCACAAAGCCTAGGTGCTAAAGCAGAAATAACAAAAGATTCTTTAATAATTGAAGGTGGAAATAATATAGAATCAAATATTTTAAATTGTGGCGAATCAGGTTTATGCATACGAATGTTCTCTCCTATTGCTGCATTATTTAACAAAGAATTAAAACTTACTGCATCTGGAAGTTTATTATTAAGGCCAGTAAA
>CAILUD010000145.1 GCA_903837285.1 uncultured Bacteroidota bacterium
AACGGGCGGTCCTAATGGAATGAATACTTATTTATGGAGTGGACCACCTGCATATTCAAGCAATTTGCAAAGCCCAACCGTTTCCTTAACAGCTAATATTAGCATGGCTGGATTGTATTCACTTACAGTTACAGATATAAATGGTTGTACATCTACTGCAAACACAAATGTAATAATAAATATTTTAACAGTTGTTGAAACAACTCACACAAACGTAACTTGTTTTGGCGTTTGTGATGGTTCTGTTGACATGACTATTACGAGTGGCACTCCAGGTTATACTTATAACTGGGTTGGCCCTGTTCCATATACATCAAATAGCCTTGACATATCAAACTTATGTGCCGGAACTTATGACTTAACTGTTACTGATGCCGCCACTTGTACTGCTACTTATAGTGTAACAATCACGGAACCTTTAGACATCATTCTTAGTGAAACACACACAAACATTGCTCCTTGTTTCGGCAATAGTAATGGTACCATAACTATTACCGCATCTGGAGGTCCTACAGGCATTTATTCATATAACATTGGAGCTGGCCCTCAAGGTTCAAATATTTTTAATGGATTATCAGCAGGCCCATACACTATAACTGTAACAAATGGATTATGCTCAAAAACAATTGGTCCAATTGTAATTATTCAACCAGAAAACATTAATGTTGTCTCGATAGATATTGTAGACGAATTATGTTTCGGAGGAAATACCGGTTCTATAGTTGTTCATGTTTTAGGAGGAAATCCTCCATATGTTTATAATATTGGAGGATTAAATCAAAACGACAGCACTTTTTCTGGCCTATTAGCAGGAACCTACAATATAACTATCACTGATGCTCTTAATTGTGCAACAACTACGGGAATTATTACAATAGCAGAGCCAGTTGTTTTATCAGGCTCTATCTCAAATCAGGTAAATGTTCTTTGTTTTGGGCAAAACACCGGAAGTGTTACAGTTATTGGCACAGGAGGAACTCCAAACTATACTTATTCGCTTGATGGAGCAGTTTTTGTTGCCAGTGGAATATTTAACGGATTATTAGCGGGTCCACATATTGTTACCATTATGGACAATAATGGGTGTACGGTAAATATACCAATTACAATAACCGAACCGGTAGCTCCTTTAACTGCATCAATTACAACACAAGTAAATGTAAGTTGTTTGGGAGGAAGTAATGGAAGTGCAACAGTTACTGGTTCTGGCGGCACAATACCATACAGTTACGATTGGTCACCTGATTTTTTTACAGGAGATGGTACAGATACGTACTCCAACTTAATTGCTGGAATTTACGACGTAACAGTTACTGACGCTAATTTATGTCCAACAACTGCCTCTATAACAATAACACAGCCTTTAATAGCAATTTCTGCTTCAATTACCGATACCACTAATGTTAATTGTAATGGTGGAAATACTGGTAGCGCAACTGTTACAGCAGTAGGAGGAACTCCTCTTTATTCTTATGATTGGTCACCAAATGCATTTACTGGTGATGGAACCGATACATATTCAAATCTTATTGCAGGATTCTATACTGTTATTGTAACCGATTTTCTGGGTTGTAATACTTCTGTAACAATTGAAATTCAAGACACATCTCATCTTCAAATTTCATTAGTAAATTCTACTAATCCAACTTGTTTTGGAATTTGTGACGGAACAGGAACAGTAACTGCATTGGGCGGTTTACCACCTTATACATTTACATGGAATACTATTCCTGGTCAGGTAGGCGCTTTTGCAAATAATTTATGTGATGGAACATATACTGTAACTGTTGAAGATGCAAATTTATGTAGCCGTCTATTAAACGTTGTTATAACAGAGCCTTTAGCGCTTAGTTTTATAACCTCAACAACAAACCCAATTTGCAATAGCGATTGCAATGGAACAGCAACAGCAACAGTTTCTGGTGGAACATTACCTTATTCTTATTTATGGTGTAATGGCCAAATAACTCAAACCGCAACAAATTTATGTGCAGGAAACTGCGGGGTAACAGTAACTGATTTAAATTCTTGCGTTGTTGCCCCACAAACTGTAACAATAACTAGTCCACCAATTTTAACTGGAACTCTCGATATTACACAAAATGTTTCATGTAATGGTATTTGCAATGGTATACTTACTGCAAATCCTTCGGGAGGAGTTGCTCCATATAGTTATGCCTGGTCACCTAATATGATAGAAACAGCTCAAGTTGCAGACAGTCTATGTGCATTAACATATTTTGTAACTATTACAGATTTTAATGGCTGTTCAATTGTTGTTACACAAACTTTAAATCAACCTTCAACAGTGACTGCTGATATTACAGATTCAAGTCAGGTAGGATGTCATGGTAACTGCTCAGGAACTGCTACTGTTTTGGGTGGTGGCGGAACTGGTCCTTACACATATTTCTGGGAAGCAAACTTTAATGGTTATAATCAAATTACAACAATAGCAGATAGCCTTTGTGCCGGAACTTTTACAGTTACAATAACAGATTTTAATTTATGTACTGCCATTGACAGTGTCTCCATTATAGACACTTCCAATTTAACACTTAGTTTAGTTTCATCTGCAAATCCTCTTTGTAATGGAAATTGTAATGGGGATATTACAGTTATCGCTTCAGGTGGATATCCAAATCTAATTTCACCATTTTATACTTATTCATGGAGTAATAACATTTTAAATAATCAGCCTTTTGACAATACACTTTGTTCTGGAAGTTATTTCATAACAGTTAGTGATGATAGTCTCTGTTCCAGAATCTTACAAGTTGACTTAATTGACCCACCATTGTTAACAGATACTATAGAAATTATTCCTATAACTTGCACAACTCTATGTGATGGATCTGCAATTGCGATTCCATCTGGAGGGACTGGTGCATATAGTTATTTATGGGATGTGATACCTTCTCAAACTAATGACACTATCAATAGTTTATGTGCTAACATTATGTATCACGTAACTATTTCTGATGCTAATTTATGTTCTGTAATTGATTCTGTTTCACTAGTTGCCCCCCCTGCATTATCTGCAAACATTACTATAGTAGATTCTATTTCTTGCCATAGCGATTGTAATGGATCAGTTTTAGCAAATGTAATTGGCGGAACACCATCGTATACTTACACTTGGAATAATACTCTAACAAATGATACAATAACCGGACTTTGTGCTGGTACTTATGATGTAACAATTGAAGATGCTAATCTTTGTTCTGCAACTGCTACTATTACTCTTGGAGAGCCAGATACTTTACAAATTAGCTTTACTAATGTTACTCAAATTGCATGCGGACCAGGAAATTGTACCGGAACAGCAACAGCTGCTGTTAATGGAGGCACTGCTCCATACACATATATTTGGGGTGCTAACACAGGAGGGCAAACAGATTCAACTGCAATAAATCTTTGTGGAGATATTTACTCTATTACCGCAACAGATGCCCATGGATGTACAATTGTCGGAACAGTTACAATAACGGATAATTCAAGTCTTTCAATTATTATTTCAGACACAAATCATGTTACCTGTGCTTCTGCCTGTGACGGTAGCGCTACAGTAACGGCTTCGGGCGCAACTCCTCCTTATACATACCTTTGGGATGATAATAATAATACAACAAATGATACTGTAACAAATCTCTGTCAAGGGACATACTACGTAACAGTTTATGATGCAAATTTATGTTCAAGAATTGATTCTGTTGTTATAACAGATGCTGCAGCATTAATAGTTATAGATTCTATCATTCCAATCAGTTGTTCCGGTCTATGTAATGCATCAATAATACTTATCCCTGCGGGAGGAACTCCACCTTACATTACTTATCAATGGTCAATCGCTGGAGAAATAGATTCTATTGCAACTGGACTTTGCCCGGGAACTTATTACTATACCGTTACAGATTTTAATAATTGCCAGTATAACGATAGCGTAACTATTATTGATCCTGGAACTATGCAGGCAAATATTTCTATTGTTACGCCAATAAGTTGCCATGGAGTTTGTATTGGAAGTCTTTTAACAACTCCATCAGGTTCTTTAGGACCTTACACATATTTGTGGTCAGATGGTCAAACAGATTCTCTTGCTATTAATCTTTGCAGCGCTGAATATCATGTTACAGTTACCGGACAAGGTGGTTGCTTTGTTATAGATTCTATTAATCTTCCCGAACCAGATACAATGGCTATAACATTTGACAATATAGTTCTAGTTAATTGCGGTGGTGACTCTACAGGTTCAGTAACAGCTGTTGTTATTGGCGGTACATCTCCTTATAATTATCAATGGGGGGCAAATGCCAATAATGCAATAACTGCAATGATTGATTCATTAAAAGCAGATATCTATTTTATTACGGTTACAGATGCCAATGGCTGTTCTCAGATTTCAAATTTTGAACTTCAAGATACTTCACAAATGGCTGTAACTGTTATAGATTCAATGACGATTTCATGTTATGGCAGATGTGATGGTTGGGCTACAGTTTCCGCTTCAGGGGGAACTCTTCCTTATAGTTATATATGGAATACCGTACCACTTCCAGAGACTACTGCAACTGCAGATACTTTATGTGCCGGACAATATCAGGTTACAGTAAGTGATTTAAATTTATGTTCACGAGTAAAATTAATTAACATTACTCAACCAGATAGCTTGTATATTTCAATTGTTGATAGCAGTTCCATAACTTGTGCTTCTATATGTAATGGATCAATAACAGTAAATGTATTTGGCGGCACAACTCCATATACTTATAATTGGAATAATGGAGCAATTGATACCCTTGCATCAAATTTGTGTGTCGGAATTCAACAACTAAATATTTCCGACTCTCATAATTGTCTAGATAGTTTGATTTACAATTTAACAAGTCCAACCGCTTTAAACACAACAGTAACTCCAGTAAGTGCACTTTGCAATAACAACGCCACTGATGGATCGATAACAGTTGTTATAACTGGTGGATCTCCGCAATATACTTTCCTTTGGTCAAACGACAGCACCACTCAGAATCTTACCGGGTTATTGGCCGGAGATTACTGGTTAACAACAACAGATTCTTTAGGTTGTACTAAAATAGATTCAGCAACTATTGGAGCAAGTATAATTGTTAACGCAACTGCGAGATTTGATTCAACTATTTGTTATGGTGATTCAGTTCAAATATTTGGTTTTGGTGGAAGCATATATTCCTGGTCGCCTGCTATAGGTTTAACAGATTCTACTTTGTTTAACCCTTGGGCTGCTCCTCTTCAAACAACTACCTATTACTTTACTGTATGGGATAGCATTTGTTTTGATATTGATTCTGTAACTATTCAGGTTCATCCTCAAATAATAATTGATGCCGGAACTGATCAAACTATTTTATACGAACATAGCGCCACCCTAACAGCAACTTCACCAGATCTTTCTTTATCATATTTGTGGAATCCAACCATGTGGTTATCTGATTCTTCTTCTGCAACCACAACAGCAACTCCTCTTTTAACAACTACATATTATGTTTTCGCAACAAATAGTAATGGCTGTGTTGAATCTGATTCTGTAAAAGTAACAGTAATTCCAGTTATAATAATTCCAACAGGTATTACCCCTAATGGAGATGGGTCAAATGATATATGGATGATAGATTTAATAGGATTATATCCAGATTGTGAGGTAGAAATTTATAACCGTTGGGGTGAAAAATTATTCTATTCGCATGGATATCCTGATAGCGAAAGATGGGATGGAACCTTTAAAAACAAACCGTTACCAACAGGCACCTATTATTTTGTAATTAATTTACATGATGAATTTGGCACAAAACCAATTACCGGACCAATAACATTAGTTAGATAATATGAAAAAAACAATCTACATATTATTCCTAGTTGTTATTTCTAGCTATAGCTATTCTCAACAATTGCCATTATACAGTCAGTATATGTTTAATGACTTTGTATACAATCCCGCAATTTCAGGAACTAAAGATTATTATCAAGCAAAATCAAATAACAGATATCAATGGATTGGTATAACAGATGCCCCTAGAACTTATATCCTTAGCGTATTTGGTCCTCATAGGAGTAAAGACATGGGTTTTGGAGGTATAGTTTTTAACGATGTTACGGGACCAACCTCCCGAACAGGACTTTATGGCAGTTATGCTTATAATGTTAAAATTAAAGAAGATTTGAGATTTTCTTCAGGAATCAGTTTAGGAATTCTTCAGTATAAAATTGATGGTTCTAAAATAATTCTTCATGATCAAAACGATCAAACACTCTCAAATGGGTTGTATGTAGACTATATGCCAGATGCAAGTTTTGGTTTATATCTATACTCCAGTAAATATTCCGTTGGTTTAGCGGTTAATCAACTTAATAATAATATTAAATTTAAAGAAGTAGAACACCTTGGTATAAACAAAATAAAAAGCCATATTTTGCTTACAGGGTCTTATATTTATGCTATTAATTCTGATTTTGATATAGAACCTTCTTTAATGTTAAAATTTGTTTCACCTGCCCCTTTACAAGCCGATATTAATATAAAGGCAACTTACAAAAAAATGGTTTGGCTGGGATTCTCATGGAGAACAAAAGATGCACTTTTGGTTATGGTTGGGTATAATTATAATGATTTATTATTATTTGGATATTCATATGACATTACAACAACTAACCTTAAAAACTATAGCTCTGGCACACATGAACTAATGATTGGGGTTAGATTTAATAAATTAAAGCAATCACAATCAAGAGCAAAAATCGAATAGTATGCGTTTCACTTTTTTATTATTGATTTTCCTCTCTGTTATTTTAACAAATTGCACTAACGACAAAACTGACTTAAATAATAGCTTACATAGAGATACTATGGTCCAAATAATTGCCGAAATGCATCTTGCAGATGCCATATTAATTTCGCCAAAAACTCAACAAAGTCCAAAAAAAATTAATTCACAAAATTTATATTTCGATATTTTAAAAAAGCATAATATAACAAATAAGATTTTTGAAGATAATTTGAAAAACTTAAGCGTTGATACCATACAATTTAAAACAGTTTACGAAGATGTTATTAAAAAGCTTTCGATAATGCAGGGAGACATTATGAGCATAGATAGTATTGCTAAAAAATAACATTTAATATGCGAAATATTTCTGCTTCGTATATTTTTACCGGTAAAGGTAGCCTTCTAAAAAATGGAATAATAAAACTTGACAATAACGGATTTGTACTAGATGTTATTGACACCAATGGCTTAATAGAAGAAACCCCACAACTAGAACATTACAATGGAATTATTTGTCCCGGTTTTATAAATGCACATTGTCACCTCGAACTTTCATATACGAAAGGGAGGTTCGAAAAATCCGAAAATATTACAGGATTTATTACTCAAATGATTAAAAAAAGAGAAAGTAATAAAACCGACCATGAGGAATCTATATTTATTGCAGATAGCGAGATGCAAAGAAATGGCATTGTTGCTTGTGGCGATATCTCTAATACCGAAAAAAGTTTTGTTGTTAAAACAAATAGCAAAATTAGATACTATAATTTTATCGAGGTTCTTGGACTAAATGAAAATGATTCGAATTATATAATTAACAAAGGAAAGGAAATACAACAGGTTGCCCTTAGAACAAATGCTGGCGATTCTTCTATCTCACCACATGCATCATATTCTTTATCTTTAAAACTATTAGAAGCAGTAAAAGAAAATGCGGAGAAAACTAAGAGTATAATTTCATTTCATAATCAGGAATCAAAAGAAGAAGCAGGGCTCTTTTCTAACACACCAAATAATTTAACTTACATTTTAAATAATATTGGATTAACCGAAAATACTTTTCCAAAAACAAATAAAAGTTCATTAGAAAGTTTAATGCATTATTTACCTAATCAGAATAACATTTTATTAATTCATAATGTTTTTACAGAATCTAAAGACATTGAATTAGCTAATAAATATTTCGATTATCATTTTTGGGTTTTTTGTCCAAAATCTAATTTATTTATAAGTAATACCCTACCTAACATTCCACTTTTCATGCAAAATACTGATAATATTTGTGTTGGAACTGATAGTTTATCAAGCAATAACACATTATCAATTATTGAAGAAATAAAAGTAATTCAAAATCATTTTCCTCAGATTTCACTTGAACTTCTTTTACAATGGAGTACAATAAATGGAGCAAAAGCTCTTAAAATGGATAAGTTAATTGGCAGTTTCGAAAAAGGGAAAAAACCTGGTGTTAATTTAATCTACAATTTAGATTTATTAAATTTAAAATTAACAAATAACACCGACATAAAAGTTTTGTTGTAGTTTAATCTCTTCTTCCGCTAAAAATAGAAATATAATAAAGTAAAGTTGCTAACGACGCAAGAGCGGCTACCACATACGTATATGCAGCCCATTTTAATGCATCTTTTGCTTTTGGATAAGTAGAAGAATTTGTAATCCCACTATTTGTAAGCCATACTAAAGCACGACTACTTGCATTTATTTCAACAGGAAGTGTAATAAAACTAAAAAGAGTAGTTAATGCAAATAAAATAATTCCACCTAAAAGCAGATAAGGGAAACTCTGCAGAGCTAAAATACCGCCCAAAAGTATCCACTGAACCCATTTTGATGAAAAACTAACAATGGGCACAAGCGCTGTTCTTAACTTCAAAAAAGCATACGAATCGGCATGTTGAATTGCGTGACCACATTCATGAGCAGCAACAGCAGCCGCTGCAACATTACGTCCGTTAAAAACTTCAGGACTAAGATTTACAGTTTTTTCTACTGGGTTATAATGATCAGTTAAAGATCCAGGAACAGAAATAACCCTAACATCAAGTACGCCATTTTCTCTAAGCATTCTTTCAGCAACTTCTCTCCCGCTTAAATTGTTATTAATTGAAATTAAAGAATATGCTTTAAACTTCGATTTCAATCGCATTCCTATCAGCCAGCTGATAAGCATAAACACACCAAAAATAATCCAAATAGTAGGCATAATATTTATTTTTAAATCAAACCCATATTTCAAATTATTTGCCAATATTAAATAATGACTTTATGGCAGTTTACTATTATCTATAAAATTAAAAAAACCGCCCTTAATTAAGAACGGTCTTTAACTTTAAAACTTGGGTAAAATATCTGGCTGTATTAATAAGACATAAAAAAAGCAAAATGGTTGCCTAACGAAACAGGTTTAAAGCATGTTATGCAACATGGATATAAGCAAAAATGCCAATAAAGCAGAAATAGCAATAACTGCTGAAGGCAAAATAACTTTTCTAACAAATATTGTATTCATAACTCAATAATTTAGGTACAACTTAAAGACACTATAATAAAACTAAAGGTTGCCTACTTATATTGCAAAGCTGTTTAATAACATTTATTTTAAGCTTTATTAAGAAACTGTTTTTAATCTTTTATTTGCAGACCTAACATTTTGAAATTTTAATTATCAAAAATCCCCTTGTTGGTCATTCTGAGGTTCTCGAAGAATGTGGGGGGCATATCTTTCGAGTACCTCAAGATGACTGGGTTTAGGGTGTTTTAAATAATTCAAAACAGTTTCTAAATATTTATATAGAAATATCAGTAATATCTTTATTTTTGTAAAAAAATAAAACAAAATATTATGAAAAACATTTTTTACTTATTTGTAATTATTTCAGCTCTATCGTTTACATATTCTTGCGATAACAAAGGGAATGGCGAAAATGATGGAAAAGATAGTTTGGCTCTTGCTTCTAAGGTAACAACAGTTGATTCTTTTTTGGCTGCTCCAGAAAAATGGGCATTCAATAGTATTACAATTACAGGAACTGTTTCTCATGTTTGTCGTCATAGTGGTAAAAAACTATTCTTGTTAGGTACTGATGCAAACAGTACAGTTAAAGTTAATGCTGGTGCTGAAGTTTCGGGTTTTGATGTAGCTCTTGAAGGTAGCGATGTTGAAATTACAGGAAATGTTGTAGAAGATTCTAGAATTGACGAGAAATATTTAAATGATTGGGAAAATGAAATTAAAACAGCAGTAGATGATGGTTCTATTAAAGTATGTACAGCTGATGGAAAAGCACTTACCGGACAAGGTAAGAAAACAGATGTAAAAGCAGATAGTACTGCTGTTGCTGATCCATATGCTGACCTTAAAGTGATGCGTAAAAAGCTTGCCGAAAGCGGAAAAACATATATTGCAGTATATTCCATTGATTGTTTGACATTAAAGGAAATTAAAAAATAATATTTTAAACTTTTCTTCAATTAAGAGGTCAATGCAATCCGTATTGACCTTTTTTAATCTATTTTTTTATGACAAGTAACGCAACAAAAGTTTTTAGAAAGTGGAACAGAATTATTCACCGTGATTTTGGGTATTTCTTTTTTGGAATTACAGTTATTTATTGCATTTCTGGAATAGCAATCAATCACAAAGCAAACTGGAATCCAAATTATAACATAACTCAAAAGAATTTTAAAGTTGAGCATATGTTACCTAAGGAATATATTGATGAAGCTTTTGTTTTAGGGGTTTTAAAAACATTAGGCGAAGAAGAAAATTATAAAAAATTTTATTTCCCATCTGAAAATGAATTAAGAATTTTCTTGAAGAATACAAGCTCAGCTACAATAAATATTGAGAAAAAAACAGGATATATTGAGACTTTAAAAAAACGACCATTCTTTTATGAATTTAACTTTTTACACTATAATCCAGGAAGATGGTGGGTTTGGTTTTCGGATATTTTTTGTGTTGCTTTAATTTTAATTGCAATTTCGGGATTATTAATAATAAGTCAAGGCTCTAACAGTCTTTTAAGAAGAGGTATCTGGTTCTTGATTGCTGGTCTTATTATTCCAATATTGGCAATATTTTTATTGTAATTTTCATGGTCTGTGTTTCATATACTATATATTAATACCAATTATAGAATAGTAGTACAAGTGAACACATGCCCTAAAATCAATTCGCTGAATATTCTGCTAACTGTTAAAAACAACTCCAACAAGGGCGAAAAAACTCACTTACCCCTACAGTTATTGCGAGTAAGAATGACGTGGTAATACCAAATTAGAATATCATTTAGTTCAAAGTGCGAGGTCCTCCTGATAGTCTATACAGAGACGGACGATGTGCTCTAAGGAGTGCGAGGGCAGAAATAGATCCTGAACCAAGGGCTATTTTTAATTGCAAATGGTATTATTAATTATCATTATTCTATTTTAAAAGTTGTAATTTTGAACACTGAAATTAAAGATTATACCAAACATGATTATAAAATAGGCCAACCCATTGCCTGCCTGCCAATATGCAGGGTAGGCAAGTTCTTTTTTTAAAGAGGGTAGGGAGATGAATAAAAAACGGGCTATTTTATAATTACGAATGGTATTCTTTGCAAAAAATTATTTATCCTTTTATGTAATATGCATACTAAAGAAGATATAAAAAGTTATTTTAACAAATTATCTGTATCAAGGATTAATTGGAAAAAAAGAAATAGTTTCTATCATAAAATGTTAGAAAAATACTATAAATTTTATATTCCTTCAAACAGTAATGTGCTTGAAATTGGTTGCGGAACCGGAGAGTTATTAAGCATTGTTAAGCCAAAGACTGGGGTTGGAATAGATTTTTCGGAGAAAATGATTGAAATTGCAAAACAGAAATTTACCGAACTAAATTTTATTGTTGGAGATGCAGAAAATATTAAGACTACCGAAAAATTTGATCATGTAATAATTTCAGATTTATTAACCTCATTATGGGATGTTCAGCAGAGTTTTTCGGAACTTAAAAAAGTTTGTCATCGAAAAACCAAAATAGTTATTTCAACATACAATACATTATGGGAACCTATATTAAAAATCGCAGAATTTTTAGGATTAAAATCTAAACAACCTAATCAAAATTGGCTGTCTATTAACGATATTAAAAATTTATTAGAGATAGAAGGTTTTGAAATAGTAAAAAAAGAATATAAAATTCTTTTACCAATATATATTCCAGTAATTGGATTTATTTATAATCGAATTTTATCTAATGTGCCTGTTGTTAATAAATTGTGTCTGGTTCGTTTTATAATTGCACGACCAGTTGAAGTTACAAGAAAAGAGTATTCTGTTTCTGTATTAGTTCCTGCGCGTAACGAAAGAGGGAATATTGAAAATGCAATACTTAGAACCCCAAAGTTTGGAAAATCTATTGAATATATTTTTGTAGAAGGCAACTCGCAGGATAATACATGGGAAGAGATAATTCGAATTAAAGAGAAATATAAAGATTTGAATATTGTTGCGCTTAAACAAACCGGAAAAGGTAAGGGAAATGCCGTTCGCGAAGGCTTTGATGTTGCTACTGGTGAAATGTTAATGATACTGGATGCCGATTTAACCACACCTCCCGAAGATTTGCCAAAATTTTATAATGCTTTAGCCGAAAACAGAGGAGAATTTATTAATGGATGCCGTTTAGTTTACCCAATGGAAAAACAAGCTATGCGATTTTTAAATTTATTAGGCAATTTGTTTTTCGGCGCTTTTTTATCTTATATTCTCGGACAAAGACTCAAGGATACATTATGTGGCACTAAAGTTCTGTTAAAAAAAGATTATGAAATAATAAAAAACAATAGGTCTTATTTTGGCGATTTTGATCCATTTGGCGATTTTGATTTAATATTTGGTGCAGCTAAGCAAAATCTTAAAATAGTTGAGATTATTGTTAGGTATAAAGATCGACAATATGGAAGTACACAAATCAGTCGTTTTAAGCATGGAATGATATTGTTAAGAATGAGTTTTTTTGCAACTAAAAAAATTAAATTTATTTAAATGTCTTTACCCGAAGAGCAACATAATGTAGAGATTCACGAGAATTTAAAAAGCTGGAAACGAAAACCCATTTTGCAAAAGATCTATCATGGTTTTTATGTTCAGATTGCCTCATATGTAAGTCAAAGTATAAAAGGTAAAATTGTTGAATTGGGAAGTGGTATCGGTAATCTTAAAATGCTTATTCCAAATGTTATTTGTACCGATATGTTTAAAAATCCCTGGATTGATCAGGTAGAAAATGCTTATTCTTTAAGTTTCGATAGTGACAGTGTTTCAAATATTATTTTATTTGATGTATTTCATCATTTACAATATCCGGGCACTGCCATTAATGAATTTCACAGAGTGCTAAATAAAAATGGCAGAATAGTAATTTTCGAACCATGTTTAAGTTTGTTTGGCTATATCGTATATGGACTATTTCATCATGAACCAATTGGGAAATTTAAAAAGGAATCATGGTTTGTTAAATCTATTTCAGATTTAGAAAAGAATGAATATTATGCCGCACAAGGTAATGCAACTAGAATATTCGGCAGTTCAAAATACAGTCATCTACTTACAGATTGGAATATAGTAAAAGTTAAAAAGATTTCTTCTTTATCATATGTTTTATCGGGTGGATACAGCAAGAAGCAATTATACCCAGATAATTTTTTGCCTTTGTTAACTTTTTTTGATAAGATTTTAGGGTTTGCCCCTTTTTTGTTTGCAACAAGATTGCTGGTAGTAATGGAAAAAAAGTAAACTCTGGTCATCGTTTTTAGCATACTCGACAGCAAACGAGGTCGATCAATTTTATTTTACTGATGTCAAGTCTTTCGTCCTGAAATGTTGTAAACCTTATCGTCCTCGCTTGTAAATAGATTTCTTTTATAATACCTATTCTTAAGTTCATGTCCTCACGAAACAAAACAACTTTTTTTATCGACTATCAGTATGTTTTTTATAAATATCAGAAATTAATATATCGTATTTTAACTTCAAATCTATCTTTAATTTTTTCAATCTAAAAATTAACCTATTTTTGTAACATAATATTTAAATTTAATATGGCATCAACAGCAGATTTTAAAAATGGACTTTGTATAGTATATAACAATGAGTTGTTTTCTATAGTTGAATTTCAGCATGTTAAACCTGGCAAAGGTGGAGCATTTGTAAGAACTAAACTTAAAAATCTTAAAACCGGAAAAGTGATTGAAAACACTTTCACTTCAGGTGTAAAAATTGATTTGGCAAATGTAGAGCGAAGGGCTTATCAGTATCTATATAAAGATGATATGGGGTTTAATTTTATGCAGACTGATACTTTTGAGCAAATAAGTATTCAGGAAAATATGATAGAAACTCCTGGGCTTTTAAAAGAAGGAACTCAAATTTATATTGCTTTTGATGCAAATACCGAAACACCATTAACATGTGAATTTCCTCCATTTATCGAAATGGAAGTTACCTATACCGAACATGGTTTAAAAGGAGATACTGCTTCATCAACTGCACTTAAAAAAGCAACATTAGAAACCGGATTAGAAATAAAAGTTCCTTTATTTATTTCTGTAGGCGAAATTATTAAAGTAGATACCCGTGATTTAAGTTACTCCGAAAGAGTTAGAAAATAAATAATTTTATGAGGCTGCCCAGACCATATTCTATTAAAGAAATTGCAGATTTACTGGGAGCAACTTATAGTGGAGATGAAAATTATTTAGTTAATGGAGTAAACGAGTTTCATCAAGTAGAAAAAGGCGACCTTACATTTATTGATAATGTAAAATATTACGAACGTGTTTTATTTAGTCCGGCTGCAGTTGTTATAATTAATTCTAAACCCGAAGAAAGTCATGGAAAGCATTTTATAATTTCTGAAGACCCCTTTCGTGATTACAATAAATTTATAAAGCAATTCTCAACTTTTAAGCAAAGCGCACAATCAATTAGCTCTTCTGCCGAAATAGGAAAAAATACTATAATTCAGCCAAATACTTTTATTGGGGATAATGTTAAAATAGGCGATAATTGTATTGTTCATTCAAATGTTAGTATTTATAATGATTGTGAAATAGGGAATAATGTAGTTATTCATTCAAATACTGTTATTGGTGCAGATGCGTTTTATTATAAACGAAAACCAGAAGGTTTTGATAAGTTAATTTCATGCGGTAAGGTTATTATTAAAGATTTTGTAGAAATTGGCGCAAATTGTACTATTGATAGAGGAATTAGCGGGAATACAATTATAGGTGAAGGAACTAAATTAGACAATTTAATTCAAATTGCGCACGATGTTAATATTGGTCGAAACTGTTTGTTAGCCTCACAGGTGGGTGTTGCAGGTAATGTTACTATTGAGGATGATGTTATACTTTGGGGACAGGTAGGAATTCAAAAAGAAATAACAATTGGCAAGGGTGCTGTAGTGCTTGGACAATCAGGAGTTCCTAAATCATTAGAAGGTGGAAAAACATATTTTGGTTCTCCTGCTGCCGAAGCTCGCGAGAAGATGAAAGAAATTGCATATATGAAACAGATACCTGTATTAATGAAAATCTTAACCGAAAAGTTATGAGCGAAAAAGCGTCACTTAAAAGGTTACAGTTATCTAATTTCAAGTTAGAAGCATTGCTGGATATATCTCAGGCAATAAATGAAAACCTTTCTACCGAAGGATTATTAAGACGATATGAGAAAATAATAAGAGAAGATCTAGGAATTGGTAAAGTAGTTTTATTTAGTTATAACAATACATGGAAGTGTATCCTTTCATCAGGAATCAGATACGAATTATTTCAGGAAATTATTGTTGAACATGATTTACTTCATTATCGCGAAATAACAAATCTTACTACTATGGAGCATCAAAAACTTGCTTCATTTGATGTGGTAATTCCTGTTTTTCATAAAGCAATGCCTTTAGCATATTTGCTTTTAGGCGATATCGACGAGGAAAGAGATGGAATTAGTCCAGTAATAAAACATTTACATTTCTTTCAAACTCTTACAAATATTATTATTGTTGCAATTGAAAATAAAAGGCTATATAACGAACACATTCATCAGGAAAGTATACGTAAGGAAATGGAACTTGCAAGCAGAATGCAAACCAATTTAATTCCAAATCCAGATACTTTACCTAACAACGAATTTTTATATGTGGCAGCATATTATCATCCGCATTTTGAAGTTGGTGGTGATTATTATGATTGCTTTAAAATAAGCGATAATGAATATGGTTTTTGTATTGCAGATGTTTCTGGAAAAGGAATGTCTGCGGCACTAATTATGTCAAATTTTCAAGCAAGTTTACGTGCACTTTTTACAACTCAAATTAGCATAAGCGACCTTGCTATAAGGCTTAATAGTATTGTTATGACAAATACTAATGGCGAAAAATTTATTACTGTTTTTTTAGCCAAATATAATACTAACAGCAGACAATTAAGTTATATAAATGCAGGTCATATTCCACCAGCATATTTATCTGAAAGCAAAGAAGTTTTATATTTAAAAGAGGGCTGTCCCGGTTTTGGAATGCTAAGTGAAATACCAAAAATTAATGTTGGAAATTTAAATATTACCCCAGGATCAAAGTTGTTATTGTGTACCGATGGCTTGGTGGAAATGGAGAATGATAAAAATGTTGAATTTGGGTTTAGCGAAATTGAAAGATATATGGAAAGCGAAGAAAGTATGGATAGTACTATCTGGAAAATTATTCAACGATTAAATATTTATAAAGGACGCAATCCGTTTTTTGATGATATTTCAATATTGGGAATTAAATTTCTTTAGTATAATACTATAACAAAATATACGCGATCTATTCAAGAGAGCGAGTACTTTTAGATTTAACACCCAATATACCTAGAAATAACTAATCTTTGTATCTCTGAAGTCCCTTCTCCAATTTGCAATAATCTTTGATCGCGATAAAATCTTTCAATATCGTAATCTTTCATTAATCCATATCCACCATGTATTTGAACAGCTTCGTCGGCTACAAATTTTGCTACTTCAGAACAATATAATTTCGACATAGCAGCTTCTTTCTCGAATGGTTTATGGTTATCTTTTAGCCAGCAAGCTTTATATAACAAGTTTCTTGCAAGTTCAATTTTTAAAGCCATATCGGCTAACTTAAATGCTATTGCCTGTTGTTTGCAAATTGGTTTTCCAAACTGAACTCTTTCTTGCGCATATTTTAATGCCATTTCAAAAGCTCCTTGTGCAAGGCCTAAACCCATTGCTCCAATTGATAATCGGCCTAAATCAAGAGTGCTAAGCATTATCTTAGAACCATCGCCTCGTTTTCCTAAAATGTTTGATTCAGGAACTTTGCACTCGTCAAAATATAATTCTGCAGTATTTGATGCTCTCCACATCATTTTATCGTGCATTGTTTTTGCGATAAATCCTGGAGTTCCGTTTTCTACTATGATAGTAGTAAATTCTTTTTTCCCGTTTTCATCGTTTGAAACAGTTTGAATTGACGAACCAATGGAGATCTCTGAAGAAGCATTTGTAATAAATATTTTTGAGCCATTAATAACCCAATTTCCATCTATTAGTTTAGCTGTTGTTTTTGAATTTCTTGAGTCAGATCCAGCTTCTGGTTCGGTTAGCCCAAAACCCCATAATTTTTTTCCGCTACATAAATCTGGTAAATATTTTTTCTTTTGTTCTTCATTACCAAAATAGTAAATAGGGTTAAGTCCTAATGAATTTCCCGCAGCAACTGTTGCTGCGTGTGATCCATCTACTCTAGCTATTTCCTCGACAGCAATTATATAAGATAAATAATCTAATCCTTGTCCACCGTATTCTTCTGAAACTACCATTCCAAATAATCCAATATCGCCCATTTTATGCGTTAATTCAACCGAGAATTGTTGTTTAGCATCTAATTCTTTTGCTAAAGGCTTAATTTCTCTTTCGGCAAAATCACGTACCGATTCTCTTATAAGATTATGTTGTTCATTTAATAAAGGATGTTCCATAGCTATTAGAAATTATAATTTATTATTGTATAAAAATGCTAAATATTTTTGAACTTTAAAAATATTGAATCATAAAAAATGTTTTACAAACGTTAACCATATATTTTAAAGAAAAGCTCAAATTACTTGCTATTTAGATTTATTCTAATTAACTTTGCGATGGTTAAAGTTGCTAGTTATAAAATATGGAAAACGAACAAGATAAAATAATATCGGAAGTTACAGATAACGAGTATAAGTATGGTTTTTTTACTGAAATAGAATCCGATACTATTGCAAAAGGATTAAGTGAGGAAGTTGTTAAAATAATTTCTTCTAGAAAAAACGAGCCTGAATTTATGCTCGAATGGCGATTAAAAGCATTTGAATATTGGAAAAAAATGAAAATGCCCAATTGGGCACATTTAACTATTCCTGAAATTGATTATCAGGATATTATTTATTATTCTGCTCCAAAACAAAATGCTGAGTTAGCATCAATAGACGAGATTGATCCTGAGCTAAAAGCTACATTCGACAGGCTTGGAATTCCTTTAGACGAACAAAAAAAACTTTCTGGTGTTGCTGTTGATGCAGTTATGGATAGTGCTTCTATAAAAACTACTTTTAAAGAGAATTTAGCCGATTTAGGAATTATATTTTGTTCGATGAGTGAAGCCGTTCGCGAACATCCCGATTTAATAAAAAAATATTTAGGTTCAGTAGTTCCTTATACCGATAATTTTTTTGCGACATTAAATTGTGCGGTATTTAGTGATGGATCATTTGTTTATATCCCAAAAGGCGTTCGTTGTCCGATGGAGCTTTCAACTTATTTCAGAATAAATGCCGAAAATACCGGACAGTTCGAGCGTACTTTAATTATTGCCGATGAAGGTTCGTATGTGAGTTATCTAGAGGGATGTACTGCTCCAAAACGCGATAAAAATCAGTTACATGCTGCGGTTGTTGAGTTAGTTGCTTTAAAAAATGCTGAAATAAAATATTCTACAGTACAAAATTGGTATCCCGGCGATAAGAACGGGAAAGGTGGTATTTATAATTTTGTAACAAAACGAGGAATTTGTAAAGAGGATAATGCAAAAATTTCTTGGACTCAGGTTGAAACTGGCTCGGCAGTTACATGGAAATATCCTAGCTGCATATTAAAGGGCGATAATACATCAGCAGAGTTTTATTCGGTTGCGGTAACAAATAACTATCAGCAAGCCGATACCGGAACAAAAATGATGCATATTGGAAAAAACACTAAAAGTAGAATTGTATCAAAAGGAATCTCAGCTGGACAAAGTCAGAATAGTTATCGAGGTTTGGTTAAAGTATTGAAAAATGCTGAAAATGCCCGAAATTTCTCACAATGCGATTCTTTGCTTCTTGGAAATAATTGTGGTGCCCATACTTTCCCATACATAGAAGTTGATAATAAAGAAGCAATAGTAGAGCATGAGGCAACAACGTCCAGAATAGGCGAAGATCAGATTTTTTATTGTAATCAACGTGGAATATCTACAGAAGATGCAATTGGGTTAATTGTTAATGGATATGCCCGCGAAGTTTTAAACCAGTTGCCTATGGAATTTGCTGTTGAAGCCCAAAAGCTTTTGCAGATTAGCTTAGAAGGTAGTGTAGGATAAAACATAATTTGAAAATTAAAAAAGTTTTAGTGAAATTTTGAGTTTAATTGTATTTGTGGCAAAAAAGTAAAAAGAAATATTATATGTTATCAATTAAAAATTTAAAAGCATCCATAAACGGAAAACCAATTTTAAAAGGAATTAATTTAGAGGTAAAGCCTGGTGAAGTGCATGCTATAATGGGCCCAAATGGTTCTGGAAAAAGCACTTTAGCATCTGTTTTAGCTGGTCGCGAAATATTTGAAGTTACTAGTGGCGAAGTGTTATTGGAAGGTAAAAATCTTTTAGAAATGTCACCCGAAGATAGAGCCAGATTAGGCGTTTTTCTTGGTTTTCAATACCCAATTGAGATTCCAGGTGTAAGTATGGTAAATTTCATGAAAACTGCAGTAAACGAAATTCGTAAATATCGTGGCTTACCATTGTTAAGTTCTTCAGATTTTTTAAAATTAATGCGAGAAAAAAAGGAATTGGTAGAAATTGATTCTCAACTAACAAATCGCTCTGTTAACGAAGGTTTTTCTGGTGGGGAGAAAAAGAAAAATGAAATCTTTCAGATGGCAATGCTCGAGCCTAAATTAGCAATACTTGACGAAACTGATTCTGGTTTAGATATTGATGCTTTGCGTATTGTTGCAAATGGAGTAAATAAATTAAAACGACCTGATAATGCAACTATTGTTATTACACATTATCAACGATTACTGGATTATATTGTACCTGATGTTATTCATGTTTTGTATAACGGTCAGATAGTTAAAACCGCAGGGAAAGAGCTTGCTTTAGAACTAGAAGAAAAAGGATACGATTGGATTAAGAAAGAATACGCAGTTTAATAAGATTGATTATGAGTGAAGTGATAAAAAAATCTTTAGTAAACGACGAACTTGTTGATGCTTTTCGCAAAAACAATGCTGTTATATTTGAACAAACGCCAGATTTTATAAATAAATTAAGAAGCAAGTATTTTAATGAATTTGAAGCACTAGGACTTCCGACTAAAAAAAACGAAGCCTATAAATATACTGACATAGAATCTGCTTTTTTTGGAGCGTACAAAAGACAATATTCGCCACAACCATTAACAATAGATATAAGAGAAGTTTTTACTTGTGACGTGCCTGAACTAGAAAATCATTTAATGCTTGTTAATGGTTGGTTTTACGATAAAGAAAACAAGTTAAAACTATTGCCAAATGGGGCAATTATTGGAAGTTTAATTGAAGCTACCAAACAGTTTCCCGAATTAGTAGAGAAGCATTATGGCAAGTATATTACCGAACAGAATGATTCCTTATCAATGCTTAATATGTCATTTGCTCAGGATGGACTTTTTGTATATGTGCCAAAAGGAGTAATTATTGAAAAACCTATTCAGCTTATTAATTTAATTGTAGCTACCGAAGAATTGATGATTCAGCCACATAATCTTATTATTGCAGAAGAAGATAGTTCGGTAAGCGTTGTTATTTGCGACCATAGTTTAAATCCACATGCTTTTCTTTTGAATAGTACTACTGAAGTTATGGCTGGCAAAAATTCTAAATTAGAAATTTGTCGTCAACAAAATGCACACGATCACTCGGTGCAGCTTACAAATACTTTTATTTTGCAAAAAGAAAGTAGTTTTGTGAATTCAGTTTATATTACCTTGCACGGTGGTACGGTAAGGAATAATTTATACGTAAAACTTTCTGAACCACATGCTCATAACAAATCTTATGGGTTATGGTTGGCAGATAAAAATCAGCATATCGATAACAATACTTTTATACACCATGCTGCGCCAAATTGCGAAAGTAATCAGCTTTATAAAGGGATATTAGACAATGCTTCAACAGGTGTTTTTTCGGGTAGAATTTTAGTTGACAGATTAGCTCAGAAAACGATTGCTTTTCAGTCTAATAAAAACTTACTGATGACAAATGATGCAAAAACACGCTCAAAGCCACAATTGGAAATTTATGCCGACGATGTTAAATGTAGCCATGGCTCTGCAACTGGCCAGCTAGATGAAGATGCGATGTTTTATTTACGTCAGCGTGGAATATCCAAAAAAGAAGCGTGCCATTTGTTAATGCTTGCTTTTGCAGATGATGTTATAAATAAAATTTCTATTGCTCCTTTACGTGATGAAATTACTGGCTTAGTTGAAAAACGCTTGCGTGGTGAATTATCCAGATGCAATAGGTGTAAAGTAAATTGCGGGTAATTTGTTATTATTTACGTGAGTTCAAATTAAGATTTTTAAGAATATTTTGAACTCTTTCACAAACGAAGTTCGTAAAATCAATGTTTGCCCCAACCCTAAAGGGAGCATTGATTTTCAATGATTTCCCTTTAGGGATTAAGGGCAAAAATCATTAAAACATTTCATAAGACTCTTTTTGCAAGAAATGAAATTATATCGAACTCACGTTATTTAATTTGTCATCCATAGTGAAGTGTAATGGAACGATGAATCTAGTTCGAAATCCAAACTAGATTACCTTCGGTGAGAAAAGTGCTTTACTTCTCCGCCGCGGCGGACAGAATTACAAATCAAAAATCTTCGACAACTCAGCATGAATATAGCCCATCTCCTTCACGAAACAAATAATGGTTTTAATTATTATACCGAATAGTTAAGAATCTAAAAGAATTAAACGTTGTTATTGCGATAACGTAAATTTCACACTTACCCCAATTTTTGTATCGTAAGTATCGTAGCTAGTCGAAATTTTTGGTTTACGAACATTTCGTTTATAAAAGATTTGTAAATTAAAATTCTGACCAAGTTGATAATCTGCAGTAAAATTAAGTGTCAACATTTTTTGTCCTGCTGTAAGCTGATCGTATCCACCTGTTAATCCTGTTGTAGTAATTTCAAGTTTGTGAATGATAGTATAATCAGTTCTTATAGATAAATCGGCACGAAGGTTTAAATCGCTTTTAAAAGTTTTTCCACCAACAAATTGCAGTGTTAAATCTTTGTATCTATATCCTGTTCCAAAAATAAATTCCTTGCTTTGCATCTCTGTTATTTGATTGTTGTTTAAACCAAATGAAAGATTTCTGCTTCGTTTAAGTTCAAATTTTGCAATTACGCTATTAATCATAGTAGCGTCGATACTAATTAACGGACTAAATTGTTCGCTAATCGACACTGCATTTATTTCGCGCTGTGGTATAAAGTTACCTAAAGTATATTTAGTCCAGCTAAAACCATCCTGATTAAACTCATCAAGGTTATAATCTAAACTTGTAGAAAATGAATTTACACTATATGAAGAACGATAAGCATGAGCCAGAGTAATTGTGCGGAAATATTTTTTTAATATTTTGATCTTTGTTAAGCCACCATAATTAATACTCCAGTTTGGACTCATACTTGTTATTCCAGGGAACGATGTTAGCGAAATACGGTCGGGGCTTTTCCCCGAATATGCGGCTAAGAATGCTGGAATAAGTACTTCTTGTGAAGTTGGACCATAACCTTCTGGGAATTCATCTAAGCTTGAGGGTACTATATATCCAGTAGAATTAGCAATTGAACTTTGTGCACGCTCAGCTGCAAGTCTTCTGGCAATTGCAATTCTGTAATCTTTAAAATGCTGAAAATTATTTGAACTATAATCGTCATTAAATTTTTCGAAAGTTGTATTCCAGGTGTTATATGTCATGCTAAAACTTCCTGTAACTTGTTTTCCGAATGCAGAAAAATAATCGGTAAGACTGTCGTAAGTATAGTATCTAGTGTTGTTTTCAGAAAATGTTCTGTTACCAGTAACATCAATTCTCATTCCGCTTAACGGTTCAATTGTAGCGCGTATGTTAAGAGTTTTTGTGTTATTCATTAAGTATGCTGCATTCAAACGTGTATCATCTGTTACCCAACGATGATCGTTTGCAGCTTTTGAGCCAAATGCAGTATCTTGAAAACCAGAAATAAAACCAACGCCTGGAGCAAAGCCTTTTGATTCCATCCCTAAAATATTTGTGTTTGGTTTATAACCAGGTAAAACAGTTCCGCTATTATCAGAATAAGTTACAGTAATATTTTTTACACACATTAAAAGTCTTGCTGTTTGCTCAAGAGTTATAATAAAGAAATTATCCTCTTTTTCTTTTTGTCCGGTAATTACAACTGTTGCAAAATCTATATCTTTATCTACAGTAACAAGAACTCTGTTTTCTGTAACAATTTTTAAAACATTTGGTACGTCAGCACCCGAAGAGTCGGTGATTTTAATTGTAACATCAATTGTTGCAAGTTTGTGAGATATTGATTTAGGTATTTTAGCTTTAAAATTGTACTTTCTTGGTGGATCGCCTTGTTTTGGGAATATTACAGTTTCTTTTTGCTTTTTAGTTGGTTTTTTACCTTTAGCATATTTCTGATTTATTCTTTGCAATACAGGCAATTTGTTATATAACGAAAGCATGTTTGCCTGTCCGTTAATCTGACGGGTGTTAGAATTTTTAATAGTATTCCCTAAATTAATTGATTCGTCTGCAAAGCGTGGGGTTGCAATCCACTCGTAAGTGCCGCCATATCTAGCCGAAGCTGTTAACCAGTTTAGGATAGGAATTTTATTTATAGGTATAGTATAGTTTAAATTAAAATTATGACGGTAATTTGTAGTTCGGCCAAAATTCTGTACATTTTTCCAAACAGAATCTTTCCATAGTTGATATTCTTCCTTATAATCTTTATCAACTCTTTGTCCGTTTTGAATAGGCTCATCAATTTTTGCAATGTTATTTGCCGAGAAATCAAATTTAAGTGACTTTGTTATATCATATTTAAAATCATAAATTCTGTTCCATTGAAAATCCTTTGTGTACGTTGTTGGTATAGTATAACTCATGTTTTCAATGTTACGTAACTGAACTTCGTTATAAGTCCTGTCTACGTCAGTCATAAAAGAGAATTGTGAAGGCAGATAATTAAAGTTAAAATCCTTAATGAGCTTTAAAAGAGGTTTGTTAAGAAACTTACTATTTTGAAATGGCACTACATTTTTAGGTGTAGTGTTATAATTATAAGTTAATGCACCACGATACATTTTCTGGCGATTAAATATTGTAGAAATATTTCTCGAAAACTGTTCGCTATATGAGTAACTTACTGCAAAGTTCGAAACATCCCATGGCGCAGGAGTAGAGCTTGTAGAATTTAATTTAACATTAGTAAAGTTCAAACTTTTTCTTCTTGTATAATCCTGAACCATTTTTCTTAAAGAATCTTTTTGTTCTTTTGATTCAAGATCGGCAAGTGAAATTTTTAACGGAATATCAGGATCTAACGGGTTATACTGTGGATTTCTAAAACCTTCCGAAAATCCAATAAACATTGGTATACTAAGCTTTACTTTTTCGGGTAAAAATTTTCCTAACTCAAAGTTAGAAGCTATATCATATTGGTATGCTTGTTCTTTGCTTCGTTCGTTAACTTTCTTTTCAATACTTCCAAAACCAGGTGTGCTGGTTGATCCTGATACTGTAACAGTACCAAAATCGGCAAGCTTAGCCGACATTCTTAAATTAGCTGCCCAGCCTCCTTTTTCATCAAAATCTGTTAGTCGTAATTCGTTAACCCAAACTTCAATACATTTAGGCATGCCGTCGTCGGGAATATTATTTTCTGTTTTTTTACGATTGCGAATCCCAATCATTATAGTTCTGATATTACTTAGATTAGGATTTCCAACAACAGATACTCTATTGTTACCAACTGGAATGTCGTATAATTTAGTTAAAGAAACATCACTGCCTCCTCGCCTCATGTCGCTGTTTCTTAGCTGCTTTACTCTTTGTAAGTCTTCAAATGGGAAATCGAACATATTAGATTCCGGCCAAACTATTTCACGTGCTGTTTGATCGTCATTATTGTAAGAACCAGGAGGTGTTATTGCAAGCGGAATTTCATATTCGTAAAAATTATTCTGATAATCTGATCCTATTCTAATAAACACGCATACATCATTATTGCTGATAGGCAAGCCTAGCATAGCCTCAGCATGAACATACATCTGCAAACGTTTATATTGTCTAACGTCTAATGTTACATTTCTATATGCAGCTCTTCCATCACCGTCTTCAAGTGCACATGCTTTTAATACCAGAGCCTGTTCGTTTAACTGGCGCAATTGAGGATTGGTGGGGTCAATTACTCTGTCAACATCCGGAGGTAAAACATAATTAATAGGTGATTTTGAACCATTTTCCTCAATATTTACTGCAGAAATATCAAAAGCAGCATCTGTTAGTTCAACTGGAAGTGCCGGGCCACCTTCTAATAATGAGGTATTGTATTTTCTCCATTCACCTCTTACAAGTTCTAATTTTGCAAAACGTAAAATAACGGGTTTTTCAAAACCTTTTAAAAACATTCTGAAAAAGCGAATAGATTTAAAATCCTGAATATTCCCAACTATAGTATCTGGCTTATAAAGCGGCACTTTAAACTGATACCATTTAACAGGATCACCATTTTTATTTTGACCGGTTATTTCATCAACAATATAATTTTGTCCAACTTGTAATTTGTCAGGTCGCAGCTGAATTTTATACTGAAAATAACTTTCAAATTCACTTAAAGTATTGTCGCGGTTTATGTCTTCTGTATTTGGTTGTGTAGTTGCTGCATTTGGGTAACTTTCTGGCGAGAGCTCTGTTGGCAAACTATTTACTTCTAGCCCGTTGTAGTCTTTATATCTGTCCAAAATACCAAGCCCTCTTGAATCATAATCACTACCTCTGTAAAAACGATAATCATCAGATGATGGGTCATTATAAGCATTTTGATAAGCTACAGAGCCAGGATAAAACCGATTCATAGAATCAATAAATGCATTTGATACATTAGGGTTAGCGCTACTAAAAAATGAACGTTCATTTGTATTTGAAAGTCCATCTAAACCAACATCCTGAAAAGGTCTTGAATCAACCTGATTATCGAATGCATTAACAACAGACTGAATAACCGGAACTCTGCCCCAAACAGTTGTATCGACTAAAGAAACAGTGGATGTTGTTGGCAATCCATTTTCGAATGATTTTCTGCCATCGCGTAAAACATCTTCAGAAATATCACCTAAGTTAAAATACAGATTACCGCCTTGATATAATGAGTCGGTTTCATATTTAAATGGATCCATTAACCAGAATTCAACAAACTCAATATTTGCAGCTTCAAAATCGTTGCTTTCAATTTTACGCATTATACCGCCCCAGCGAGATGTAGGATTTGTAAATTTGCCGGTAAGAGCATCAAGATTTAAGTAGTCGTAATTATACGGACCTCTTTCTTCGGGATAAAAGGCAAAATTTAAAATAGGAATATATGAAGGAACACCATTTTGTTGCTCTTTGTTAGGCCAAATTTCTTTTTCGTAAACTTCGCGACTAAGGTGATTTGTTAAATCGGCTGAAATATTGGACGGAGTAACAGAAGTTTCGCGATAAAAAACTGATGGATCGATAACATACCAAGCAGTTTTTGCACGATTATAACCAACGGAAATATTGTTAAACAGATTTCCTTCAGCAAATATTCCTGGCTGTCCTTGTGGTGTACTTGCAAGTACCCATGAGCTAACAGACCGTAAATCTATTGAAGATTTGCTGCCTTCAAAATCATCAATATAAGAAATTCCATTTTTTGCAATTGCTTTACTGTGTCCGGGAATTAAATGTGCAAACTCACCTGTTACCATGAAATTTGATGCAGCTTTTGTTTCTAAAAATGGAAGCTTGTCTACAATTTTTGTTATAAGTCTTGATTCTGTTCTATATGTTCCATCTAGCCCCCAAATTGTATTTGAAATAGGCTCGTCACCAATACCAACTTTTTGAGTTAATGGTCTTTCTGTTAAGTTTAAAATTGTGGCGCCTAAACTAAAATCTTTATTAACCTGATAATTTAAATGCATTCCCATTAAGGTTTTGCTTTGTATGTTAAATAAAGATTGACTTTCGAGCGAAATTTTAATAGGAGTTCCTGATTGTAACAAACCTTGGTTAATAATTTTTACACGACCTAAAGTATAATCAACTGTGTAATCCTGATTTTCTACTAAAATCTGTCCACCAGCCGTTACCTTTACAGAACCTTGTGGAATATTCATCGCATTTAAAGCAATATCTGAACCTGATGCAGATTTATAACTCCCCTTCATAAAGAATTTATTTTTTTCTGCAAGTTGTCTGGCTTTGCTTTGCGTAGAATCGTAAAGTTCCTGATATGAGAATTGTGAAGCTAATGTAGCTTGAGTAGGGTCGTTGTAAACCATTTTATCATATAAGTAATTTCCAAAAGGTTCTTTAACCGGAAAAATTACTCTTCCATTTGATGAGTTAATGGTAACTTTATCAATAAAGTCGAAACGACCATCGGGATAAGGATCAAGTTGAGAATTTAATCTGTCGAGATTAAGAACTTCGATAAGAGGTTTTCTATCAATAGCACCAACCGGAACAAAGTTTATAGCTGTACCAGTTTTATCGTTCTGGTACATTACATCTAGTTTAAAATCTTCGCTATTAACCTGGTATGCGCCAATCGAGTAAATGTTTTTCATCATCAAATGCCACATTGGGTTTTGAGGTGTAAGCGAAGTTCCTTTTATAAGTTTTAAAATAAGTGCATTAGGCGAAGCTATTGTGTTTGAAAACTCACCAACTTTAAAGTTTTTACCACCAACAGTATATTCGTAGGCAACAGCTAAAACTTCGTCAGAATTTAATGCCGAATTAAGTGAAATATATCCCAGAGTTGGGAATATTGTGTACTCTGAGGGGCTTAGCATTCTCATCGATTCGGTAGCATTATAATCTGTTCCGCTTGAAAAAATACCGCTTAATATACTGTTTACAGAAGAAAGTGTTCTTATACCATCGTATGTAGTTTCAGCGTGATTTAATGAATTTATTGTATCGGCAGGATAAGGATAAGAATATCCGGGAGTTAATGAAACATTTGAATTATAAATATTCGATAAACCTGTAACAGTATTCATTCCTTCACCTAAATCTGTAAACGCAACTACGTTGCGGGCATCGGTGTAATTACCACTTTTATTTGTAACCCAGACTTCTATTCTGCTTATATTAATTCCAGAGTTTATTAGAGGAAGGCTAGCTAAAAAATTGTCGTAGTTATCGTAAAAATATTTTCCAAGGAAAAAATGGCGATTTGCTTCGTATTGGTCGGCATATACCTCGAAATTACTTATCTGTGCTCCGCCCTGAACTTCAACCACCTGAGATTTTCCTTTTTGTTGAGAGAAAATATTTGTAACGGTTAATTTACCAAATTGCAATTCTGTTTTTATTCCAAAAAGGCTATAACTTCCATTAATTAATGATCCTGTTAAAGGTAAACTAACATTACCAGCTTCAATTTTGCGGATAATTTCATCTTCTTTACCTTCGTATGCAAGCTTCATGTTGTTTTCAAATTCGAATGAAGCTTCGGTATTATAACTTGCACTAAGCTTTAATTTATCGCCAATTTGACCGGTCACATTCATCTGAATTTTTTCCTGAAAATCGAAAGTTGTAACTTTTCTTTGTTTTACAGGAAGTTGTGGATTATCTGTGCGGTTAGTATTTAATCCAAAGATAAGTTCAGCCGAACCTTGTGGTTTAATATCTATTGTACTGCTTCCAAAAATAGTATTAAATACATCACCTAATATCCTGATTTGAGGAATAAGATGTGATTGGTTTTGGAAATTTTCGCCTTGAAAACGTTGCCTCCAATAACCTTTTATTGCTCTGTCAAAATCTTCTTTCTGATAATCTTCAAAAGACATTGATTCTGGGGTTCGATATCTTAAGCTACCAATATTTTCGTTAATATTATATTCGTTATTTTCTGCATCGTATTCAACTTCAGTTGTGATGTTTGAAGGTTTATGCAAATACATACCAGATTCGTATCCCTGGTTAACGCCCGATTTATTACCTTGATCGTTAAACGGAAAAGGAAGAGTTGTAGTAGAATCTTTTTTTCCGGTATCGGGTGGTGCAAAATATAAATCTGAAGCAGAGGTAATTCGTTGCTTGGTAACTGGCTTTAACATAATAAATGGCCATACCGAAGCAAGGGCTGCAAAAAAAACGATATTTACAAATACACTCTTCAACTTTTAGATAGATGTTTATAGTTGCTTTAATGCCTGTTTCACAAGTTCTTCGGCAGTCATTCCTGCTTTCTCTGACAGTAATTTATCAAGTGCTTTTTCAGATACATTTCTTGGAAATCCTAACATTAACAGTGCAGATAACGCTTCATCTCTCATTGTATTGTGTGCACCTTTAAAAATTTCTTCCTGACCTCCAATTTTTGCAATTTTATCACGCAAATCGACTATAATTCTTTCTGCAGTTTTTTGTCCAATACCTTTTATTCCTTTTAATAATAAGATGTTGGCTCCCATAATTGCTCTTTGAATTTCTTCGGCACTAAGTGATGAAAGCATCATTCTGGCGGTGTTCGGTCCAACACCGCTTACCGAAATTAATTGACGAAATAATTCTCTTTCCTGCCTTGTGCTAAATCCAAAAAATAGTTGAGCATCTTCGCGAATAACGTGATGAAGATATAACTGACAATTTTCGGTGCCGTTAATTTTTGAGTAAGTGCTTAGTGAAATATTTATAATATAGCCAATTCCATTATTCTCA
The DNA here is from genome assembly GCA_903837285.1 of uncultured Bacteroidota bacterium. Lineage (GTDB taxonomy): Bacteria > Bacteroidota > Bacteroidia > Bacteroidales > GWA2-32-17 > GWA2-32-17. The sequence goes on from CAILUD010000145.1 coordinate 30,169, forward strand.
ACCACAGCATAAGCTGGTGTAATTTCAGTTAATTTTCCGCTAATATATTCGTACATAAAATAAAGTTAGAAAGTCTAAAAAACTTGCTAAAATAACAAAAAAATGTGGTTTAACATTATAAATAAACTGTCTTATTGATTATTCCCATTTTCTTGAATAACAAGTGGATTAGCAGTTAATTTGCGGTATTCAATTCTTTTGCGGAAAATATCACATGCCATATAAAGAGCTTTTCTGAAAGAATCTGGCGATGCCTGATTTTTATCTGCAATATCGTATGCTGTTCCATGAGCTGGTGAAGTGCGTACAATTGGTAGTCCCGCAGTAAAATTTACTCCATCTTCGAAAGCAAGTGATTTAAACGGAATTAGTCCTTGGTCGTGATACATTGCAAGTATAGCATCGAATTTTGCATAATTACCAGAACTAAAAAAACCATCGGCAGGATATGGACCTAAAGCCATAATTTTTTCGTCGCGGGCAGTTTTTAATGCAGGAATAATTTCAGTTTGTTCTTCATTTCCAATTAAGCCATTATCACCAGAGTGAGGGTTTAATCCTAAAACTGCAATTCTTGGACGACGAATTCCAAAATCTTCTATTAATGAGCGATTTATAAGTCTTAATTTTTGAAGAATAATATTTGTTTTAATACTTTGTGCTACTTGTGAAATAGGAATATGACCTGTAACAACTCCAACTTTCATGTTATCGCTAACCATAAACATTAACACATCATCACTTCTCCATTTTTCCTGAAGATATTCGGTATGACCAGGGAAATTAAAATCTTTTGATTGTATGCTTTCTTTGTTTATTGGTGCAGTTACAAGTACGTCAATTTCACCTTTTTGTAAATCGCTTACTGCTCGTTGTAAAGCGTCAAAAGCTGCTTTGCCACTTTCGGGTGTTGATTTACCCGGATCTACTTTAACTTCTTCGTCTGTACAATTTATAATATTAGCTCTTTTAGGATTTGCTTCACCAGCGTTTCTAATTTGGTTAAAGCTGAAATTTTCAATATTTAATGCTTTGCGATGATATGATGCTACTTTTGAAGATCCGTAAACAATTGGTGTGCAAATTTCTGTGATTTTAACGTCGCTTAAACATTTTAAAATAATTTCGTAACCAATGCCATTAATGTCGCCATGTGTTATTCCAACAACTATCTTTTTTTCACTCATGATGTAATTTTAATAAAATATGAATACCCACAAAGGTAGTAAGAAAAATGTGATAGGGTAATTTGAAAAGTTTATTCCAGGGCAAATGCATCAATTTACTCCATTTTAGGACAGGTTAAAATATTAATTATGAAACCTCTACAAGGTTTTAATAATATTTATATTGCTAATATTAAAATAATGTTTGCTCTACAAGCAAAACATCGTAGATGTTTAATTTTTGTAAAACAAAATAACTCATTATAAACGAACATTGTAGATGTTCCATAATTGAGCACAGCAATCTGTAATAATCAGAAAATTTAATAACCGGAGGTTTTAACGGACATAAAAAAATGAAAAACATTGTATATAAGCTCCATTGAAGCGACCTGTAACTATTGAAAATTAGATGCGTTTGCCCTAAGTTTACTCTTAAAGAAACTGTTTTGAATTTTAAAAAAATGGTCTGTGAGCCACAGACCAAGAATTAAAATTTTAAAATGGTCCGTAAGTCACAGACCAAGGGGATTTTAATTTCAAAATTTACATAAATGTCATGTTGCCATAACCTCTGTCAGACGAAAAAGTTACCTGAGGTTGAGCTCCCGACGAAACAAAAACTTCAAAATATTTTCCGTCTTTTACTTTAATCATTGTTCCTTCAACTTTCTTTTCTAAAGAAATAACTTTTACTGTAAATGATTTGTCAACGCTGTCGGTAAAATTTACCAAAACTTCCTGTTCGTTATATCCAATGGTAGCTTTTACTGCATTTTCTGTAACAGACCCATCCTGATTTGTAACAAATTGCTTGGTTACTTTTAATTCTGTTTTTGGAATTGATGAAACAGCAGTTGAATCATTTGTTACATCATCTGTTTTTGTTTCAGAATTGCTGCACGAAAAAAAGAAAGCAGCAGAAATTAACGAAATAATAAAAAGAGTTCTTTTCATATAAATTCTTATTTATTTGTTAGCGATTCTATTTGGTTTTCGATTGATTTAATTTTTATTTCGGCATCCGATTTCTTTGCAAGTTCAATTTTTACTACTTGTTCAGGTGCATGATTTACAAATTTTTCGTTTGCCAATTTATTATTTACAGAAAGTAAGAAACCACGAAGATAATCAAGTTCTTGTTGTAATTTATTAATTTCATCTTCAATATTTAATTTTGTTCCTATAGGAATAAAATATTCAATCGTTTTAACATGGAATGTTGCAGTGTTTTCAATCTTTTCGGAGGTTTCGATTATACTTGTTAAATTACAAAGTTTTGAGGTTACCGAATTTAAATATACGTTATTTTTTTCGCCATTAGATTTAATAAACAGTTGAATAGATTCCTTCATAGGAAATCCTCTTTCGGTTCTTATGGTGCGAATATTTGCAGTAAGTTCTTTTAAATTTTCAAAATCGGTTAAAAGTTGCTCATTGTATTTTTCGAATTTTGGCATTTGAGTAATCATTATACTCTCACCATAATTTCGATGTTCAATAATCTGCCAGATTTCTTCGGTAATAAATGGCATAAAAGGATGTAACAGTTTTAAAAGTTTATCGAAAAATTCAATGCTCGATTTTAAAGTAGCACCATCAATTGGTTGTTGATATGCAGGTTTAATTATTTCTAAATACCATGATGAAAATTCGTCCCAGAAAAGCTTATAAATTTCCATCAAGGCTTCTGAAATACGATATTTTGAGAAATTATCTTCTACACTTTCTAAAGTTTTATTTAAAATAGAATTAAACCATTCGATTGCAATTTTTGAGTGTTCGGGTTGATCAGCTTTTTCGTCAACTTCCCATTGATTAATTAAACGGAAAGCGTTCCATATTTTATTCCCAAAATTTCGACCTTGCTCAGTTAGGTTTTCATCAAATGGTAAATCGTTTCCGGCAGGTGAACATAACAACATGCCAACACGAACACCATCTGCTCCATATTTTTGCATTAGTTCAATCGGGTCGGGAGAATTGCCAAGCGATTTAGACATTTTTCGCCCTTGTTTGTCGCGAACAATACCAGTTAAATACACATTAGAAAATGGTTTGTCGCCAATGTATTCGTATCCTGCAATTATCATTCTTGCAACCCAAAAGAAAAGAATTTCTGGTGCTGTTACTAAATCATTTGTTGGATAATAATATTTAATGTCTGCGTTTTCGGGATTTCTTATTCCGTCAAAAACAGAGATGGGCCATAGCCATGATGAAAACCATGTGTCAAGAACGTCTTCGTCTTGTTTTAATTCCGAAGCAGTTATTTCGGGATATTTAACTCTTGCAAGAACAAGTGCTGTTTCAATATTTTCTGCAATAACAAACTCGTGCGAATCTTTTATATACCAGGCTGGAATTTGTTGTCCCCACCACAACTGACGGCTAACACACCAGTCTTTTACATTTTCCATCCAATGCCTGTATGTGTTTTTGAATTTTGCAGGAATCAGCTGGATGTTATCGTTCATAACATTATCCAATGCAGGAGTTGATAGATCTTTCATTTTCAAAAACCACTGTAATGAAAGCTTAGGTTCAATTACTGCATTAGTGCGTTCCGAGTATCCTAGCTTATTGTTATATTTTTCAATTTTAACAAGATTTTCTAGTTTTTCTAATTCTGGAACTATAAGTTTTTTTGCTTCAAAACGATCTATGCCAATATAAAAACCAGCTTTTTCGCTTAATGTGCCATCGTCGTTAAAAATATCTATTGTTTCGAGATTATATTTAATTCCTAATTCATAGTCATTAATATCATGTGCAGGAGTTACTTTTAAAGCACCTGTACCAAATTCACGATCAACATAACTGTCAAAAATAATTGGAACAGCTCTGTTTACTAGAGGAATTATTACCTTTTTACCTTTTAAATGAGCGTATCTTTCATCCTCTGGGTGAACGCAAACTGCAGTATCTCCAAGTATAGTTTCCGGGCGTGTTGTAGCTATTGTTATATATTCTTCAGAGTTTTCGATTTTATATTTAACAAAATACAAATTTGATTGCTCTTCTTTATAAATTACTTCTTCGTCAGAAACAGCTGTTTTAGCCTGTGGATCCCAGTTTACCATTCTAACTCCACGGTATATGAGTCCTTTGTTATAAAGATCAATAAATACTTTAATTACACTTTCTGATAATGGTTTATCCATTGTAAAACATGTGCGCTCCCAATCGCATGAGGCACCAAGTTTTTTTAGTTGTTCTAAAATTATTCCGCCATGTTTTTCTTTCCATTCCCATGCGTGTTTTAAAAATTCTTCTCTTGTAAGTGATTTTTTATCAATTCCCTGTTCTTTTAATTTTGCAACAACTCTTGCTTCAGTAGCAATAGAAGCATGATCGGTTCCTGGAACCCAACATGCATTTTTACCAAGCATTCTTGCACGTCTGATTAAAACATCTTGCAAAGTGTTGTTAAGCATGTGTCCCATGTGAAGAACACCAGTAACATTTGGAGGAGGAATTACTATAGTATAAGGTTCGCGGTTATCTGGTGTTGAACGGAAAAAATTATTTTTCATCCAATACGAATACCATTTATCTTCTGTTAATGCAGGGTTATATTTTGCTTCAATTTCTTTCATTTCAATTCTTTTTCTATGATTGCAAAAATATAAATTTTCTTTATGAAATATCGAATCATTATCATTTTACGACTATAAAACTTTAAATTTTGAGTCGAATTCTTTAATGGAATATTTAAAAAACAGAAAATTAAACTTAATTAAGAAATCCCATGTCTCAATATATCAACGACTAAGGTTTGGGGTACGTTTCTTGATGAAAAAGAAGCAACTAAAAATATATTTTTTCGTCTAAATACTGTAATTTCGCAAATGTTAAAGTTCAATTAAAAATAAAAACGTTATGAAGTCAATTATTTTTGTATTTCTTTTTACAGTTATTTCAGCAGGAGTAACTTTTTCTCAGACAATGTCGCATAAAGACAGTGTAAAAGTAGCTAAAAATGCAGCTTTTTTAATGTTTGAGAATATAACACATGATTTTGGTACAATTCCATATAACGGTGATGGTACTGCTGATTTTAAATTTAAAAATACAGGTAAAAGCCCTTTGATTATAAGTAATTGTCAAGCTTCATGCGGTTGTACTGTTCCAGATTGGCCAAAAGATCCAATTGTTAAAAACGCAAGCGGTTCAATAAAAGTAAAATACAATACAACACGAGTTGGTCCTTTCCAAAAAACTGTAACTGTAACTTCAAATTCTTCAAATTCACCAATAGTAATTACTATTAAAGGTACCGTAGAAAAAGCTCCTGAAGAAAAAACAGTTCCTACAAAAGATGAGACTGTTCCTAGTATTAATAAAGTTAACCAACAGCACTAAAATTTTTTAATATGCTTTCTATTTCCGAAAAGGGGAAGTTGATGCCAGCTTCTCCAATACGTAAATTAGTTCCTTTTGCCGAAGAAGCAAAATTACGAGGAACTAAAGTTTACCACTTAAATATAGGTCAGCCAGATATTAAAACTCCAGAATGCGCTTTAAATGCAGTAAAAGTGGCCGATTTAAAAGTTATAGAGTATAGCCATTCTGCTGGATTTTTATCTTACCGCAAAAAATTGGCAAAATATTACCAAAGTGTTGGAATTGACATTAACGAAAATGAGATAATAGTTACTAATGGTGGTAGTGAAGCAATACTTTTTGCATTTATGGTTTGTATTAATCCAGGTGAGGAAGTAATTATTCCAGAACCATATTATGCAAATTATAATGGCTTTGCAATTACTGCAGGAGTCGTAATTAAACCAATTGCTTCTTCAATAAAAAATGATTTTGCATTACCTGCAATAGAAGATTTCGAAAAAATTATTACTCCAAAAACAAAGGGAATAATGTTATGTAATCCAAATAACCCAACTGGTTATTTGTATTCAAAAGAGGAACTTGAAAAAGTTGCAATTCTTGTAAAAAAATATAATCTATATCTTTTTGCAGATGAGGTCTACAGAGAGTTTTGTTATGATGGAGAAAAACATTTTTCTGCAATGAATTTAAAAGGTTTAGAACAAAATGTAGTTTTACTAGATGGAGTTTCTAAACGATATAGTATGTGTGGTGTTAGAATTGGTGTTCTTATTAGCCATAACTGTAATGTCATGCGTGCAACAATGAATTTTGCTCAGGCAAGATTATGTCCGCCAAGTTATGGACAAATTGCGGCCGAGGCAGCTATTGATACACCAAAAGAATATTTTACTGAAGTTTACAATGAATATATAGAGCGACGAAATTTTATGGTTGCTGAATTAAATAAAATGCCTGGCGTTTATAGCCCACTTCCTAAAGGTGCATTTTATACTGTAGCTTCTTTTCCTATTGATAATGCTGATAAATTTTGCGAATGGCTTTTAACCAGTTTTAGTCATAAAGGGCAAACTGTAATGATGGCACCGGCAAGCGGATTTTATTCACATCATTCTATGGGAAAAAATGAATGCCGTCTAGCTTATGTTTTAAATATTGACGATTTAAGAAATGCGATGGAAGTTCTTGCTGAGGCATTAAAAGTTTATCCGGGAAGAACTAATTAAATTCAAAGTTCCAAATTCCAAAGGGAATTTCATTTGAAATTTATTTGATGTCAGGTCTTTCGACCTGACATTGTTAAATATATTAGTGTGTTTTTCCGCCGCGGTGGATAAAATTTGGAATTAGTCTATGAATTATAAATTAATCGTATTTAAAGACTAGCCAACAAACCATCTGAATAAAAGGAATAAACCACCAGAAAGTAAAACTGTAACTGGAATTGTAACAATCCATGCAATCAATATGTTTTTTATAGTACCATATTGTAAGTTTTTTCTTCCGCCATGCGCTAACATACTTCCAGCAATACCAGATGAAAGTACATGTGTTGTGCTAACAGGTAAGCCCAATACTGTAGAAATTCCAATTGTGCTTGCAGCTACTAATTCGGCACTCGCGCCTTGAGCATATGAAAGATGTGATTTTCCAATTTTTTCACCTATTGTTACAACAATTCTCTTCCAGCCAATCATTGTTCCTAAACCAAGTGAAGCTGATATTAAAAGAATTACCCACCAAGGAGCATATTCTGTATAAGTAGATAATTCCTTAACATTCTTTTTAAAGTGATCGGCTTCTTTTTCACTTAGGTTAATGGCAGCAATATTTTTATTGGATTCACTTTTAAAAAATTTATCACTTAATTTAGCAATTGATAAGATGTTTTTTCTTACTCCTATTCTTTCTGAATATGGAATTTCATCGGGACCCTGTGATTTATCAATTACAAGTTTAAGTGAATTAACTTTTGTTTTTAGTTCAGCATAAACTTTATAGTCTGCAGCAGCCAATTTAAGTGTATCTATTTTTGAAATATAGTTTCCAAGATGCATAATGTTACCATCCATATTTGTTGTGTTTTTTGAAGAATCAAGTGCAAATTGTGCTGGTAAAAAAGCAATAAGTATAATCATTATTAAACCAACACCTTTTTGTCCGTCGTTTGATCCATGAGAAAAACTAACACTTGTACAAGTTAAAACAAGAAAAGAACGAATCCAAAATGGAGGTTTTTTATCGGGTTCAGGTTCGTTAAAAAACTTTTTCTTTTTAATTAACTTTTTAAATATAAACATTAACATCATAGTTAATAATAAACCAACTATAGGTGAAACTAATAATGAAATACCAGCATCGGTAACTTTTTTCCAGTTAAGTGCAACATTTCCGTCAACCGAAATAAACATAAATGCAATTCCAACTCCGAAAATTGAGCCTAATAAAGTATGTGAGCTTGAGCAAGGAATACCAAAATACCATGTTGCAAGGTTCCAAACAATAGCAGTAATTATTAATGCTGCAATCATTGCAACGCTATGATAAATATTCTGATCAACAAGTGCATCTAAGGGAAGTAAATTAACAATTCCCATTGCGACTGCAATTCCACCAAAATAAACACCAATAAAATTCCAGATTCCAGACCAAACTACAGCTACATGAGGTTTTAATGAGCGTGTGTAAATTACAGTTGCAACTGCGTTTGCTGTATCGTGAAAGCCATTAATGAACTCAAAAACTAAAGCTGCAAGTATTACTACTACAAGTAAAATTGATAATCCAACAGTTAATCCGAACATAAATTTATTTTTAAATATTTTATGTTACAAAATAATGTCTTTATTATTAATCCAACTTTAACTTAATGTTAAGTTAAAGTTAAGTGTTATTTAGAAACTGTTTTGAATTTTTAATTTGGTCCGTTGTGGCGGATTATAAAATAGTCCAATTTTTTTAATTCATCTCCCAACCCTCTTCAAAATAGAGGGACAATAGGTTGAACTATTTTATCCGCCGCGACGAATTGGGATTTTGATTTTTAAAGATGTTTATTCTGATACACCCTTTTTCTTTTTCTGGTGCTTTAAAACTTTTGCTTCCATAAAGAAAATTAATTCTTCTGCAATATTTTGTATATGATCGCCAACACGCTCTAATTTTCTAATTATTGATAACACATTCATTGCACTCATTACATCTGCCGGATTATTTATAATATAATCAGAAACAATTTTTGTGGCTTCTTTATTTATTTTATTGATGGCTTTATCGCGACATAATATATTTCTTGTCTCCCAATTATTTTCGTGTTCAAATGAAGCTAAGCTTTCTTTTAAAAGTTCTTTACATAAATTGAACATTAATTCAACTTTAGTTGATGAAAATAATTCTTCTTTTATGGGATTTTCAAGGTCATTAACTAATTTACTAATGCCGCTTGCATAATCGCCAATTCTTTCGAGGTTGTAGTTTACCTTTAATACTGATAAAACAAAACGCAAATCGATAGCAACAGGACTATAGAGAGCTAAAATATTTTCACAATCCTTGTCAATCATTAATTCAAAAGTATCGACCATTTTTTCGTTTACTTTGATATTTTGACATAAGTTTTTGTCGAAATCAGTTAATACTTTTTGCGATTTATCAAGTTGACTATTTACTAAATGCCACATTTCAACAACGTTATTTTTTAACGATTGAATTTCTGTTTCTAGGTGGTTCATGTAAAAATATATTAAAATTGTTATTTGTATTATTAGGTGTTTTGTTATTATCAACCAAATCTACCAGTAATATAATTTTGAGTTTTTATGTTTTTTGGATTTATAAATAATTCTTTTGTTACACCTTTCTCTATTAGTTCACCCAAATAGAAGAATGCTGTATAATCGCTTACCCTTCCAGCTTGTTGAAGATTATGGGTTACAATAACTATGGTATATTTACTTTTTAATTCGTAAATTAATTCCTCAATTTTTGCGGTAGAAATTGGATCGAGTGCTGATGCAGGTTCGTCCATTAAAATTATAGATGGTTCTATTGCCAAAGCTCTTGCAATACAAAGTCGTTGCTGTTGTCCGCCCGATAATTCAAAAGCAGATTTTTTTAATTTATCTTTTACTTCGTCCCATAATGCAGCTTGTTTTAAAGAAAATTCAACTTTTTCTTTTAAGGTCGACATGTCATTAACACCGTTCACTCTTAAGCCATATGCAACATTTTCGAATATTGATTTTGGAAATGGATTTGGTTTTTGAAAAACCATTCCTACTTTTCTTCTTAGTTCAACAATGTTTGTGTCTTTTTGATAAATATTTTCTCCTTCAACCGTTATATCTCCGGTAATTTTAACATTATCTATAAGATCATTCATTCTGTTAAATAACCTAAGGTAAGTTGATTTTCCACAACCAGATGGGCCTATTAATGCCGTTACTGTATTTGGCAAAAAATCTATAGAAATATCTTTTAAGGCTTGAGATTCGCCATAAAATAAATTTACTTTATCTGTTGTTATAATATATTCCATTTTAATTCATTTTAACTTTTTTTCCGAAGTATTTTCTTAAAGCATTAGCCAGCAAGTTAACAATTAATACGAATCCAATCAATACCATTGCTGTTCCATATGCTATTGGTCGGGATGCTTCTACATTTGTTCCGCTTGTTGAAATTACATATAGGTGATATGGTAATGCCATAACCTGATCGAAAATACTTGAAGGAAGTTTTGGTAAGAAATATGCTGCAACTGTAAATAATATAGGAGCAGTTTCGCCCGAAACTCTTCCTACTGATAAAATTATTCCGGTAATAATATTTGGGAATGCCATTGGTAAAACCACTTTGCGAACTGTTTGCAACTTTGTTGCACCAAGGGCAAGACTTCCATGTCTGAAGGAATTATCTACTGCTTTTAATGCTTCTTCTGTAGTTCTTATAACAACTGGTAAAACCATTAATCCTAAAGTGAGCGATCCTGCAATTATTGAATCGCCAAACCCTAATGTGTTTACAAATAACGACATTCCAAATAATCCAAATACAATAGATGGAATACCGGCAAGGTTATTTGTCATTAATTTTATAAAGCGTTTATACCAGCTGTCTTTTGTATATTCGTTAATATAAATTCCAGAAAAAACTCCGATTGGAATTGCAAAAATCATACTTCCTGCAACCAAACATAAAGTACCTATAATTGCTGGATATATACCTCCTTTAGTCATTCCATCCTCCGGCATTTGTGTTAAGAAATTCCAGTTTATAACACTAATCCCATTATAAATAATAAAAGATAGAATTGCAACTAAACTTAGAACAACAATTGCACTAAAAACACGAAAAATATTGAATGCAACTTTTTCTTTTAAATTCTTATTTCTTATGACTTTTTTACTAATAATCATCTTGCGTTATACTTTTTCTTTGAGGAAACATATCCTACTATAAGATTTATTGCCATAGTAATTATAAATAATATACAGCCTAGAGCAAATAATGCTTTGTAATGTAATCCTCCTTGTGGAGCTTCACCTAGTTCGGCTGCAATTGTTGCCGGAATAGTTCTTACTGGTTCTAAAAATGAATGAGGGATAACTGCAGCATTTCCTGTAACCATTAACACTGCCATAGTTTCGCCAATTGCGCGACCAATACCAAGTATTGTTGCTGCTGTAATTCCCGAACCTGAATATGGAATTATTACTCTATATATTGTTTGCCATTTGTTAGCTCCAAGAGCCAGACTAGCTTCTTTCATTGCTTTTGGAGTTGTTCTAAGTGCGTCCTCGGAAATGGTTATAATTGTTGGCAATGCCATAATGGCTAATACAATACTTCCAGCAAGTGCAGTTTCGCCAACAGGTAAGTCAAATAATTTTTGTATTCCCGGAACAATGATTACTAAACCAAAAAAACCATAAACAACAGATGGAATTCCGGCTAATAATTCTATGAGTGGTTTTAAAATATTTCTAATTTTTGGACTGGTAATTTCTGCCATGTAAATAGAAGTTGCCAATCCCAAAGGAAGAGCAATTAAGATAGCCCCAAAACTTACCCAAAGTGTTCCAAGTATTAAGGGTAAAACTCCTAGTTGAGCAGCTGGTTGGGCAGTAGGGAACCATTCTTTTTGTGATATAAACTGCGAAATATTTACTTTTGTAGTTGTTAATATTTTACCGGTAAAACCTTTTCCCGTATATCTTGTTGTAACAAATGCAATAGCACCTGGATTATTTTCGGTATAATCACTTATACATTGAGGAAGAAATTCAAAATTCTCACCTATTGCCGAATCAGAATAAAATTCGCCAATATTATCTATATTGAACAATGTTATAGAATCGTTTTTACCACCTACTGTTTTCCAGTTAGTAATATTCTGATCGAAAATGTTTTTAATTTCATTTGCAGTTAATTCATTAACAGGGTTATTTTTGTTCACCACCAACGAAAATCCATCTTCAATAGGAGTCTGATTAAAAGTTCCTATTCCTTCTTTAAAAAGAAAAATTATAATCAGCACTATAGCCAATGTGGTTATAGTGCTGCTTAAAAATAATGTTCCCTCTATAAGCTTTTCAAATGTGGATTTTAAGAACTTAATCATTCTTATAATTATTTTAAACTTATGTATCCAACTTCATTAACTACTTTTTGTCCTTCCTCTGATAAAATAAAGTCAATAAATGTTTTTACTTTATTTGCGTCTTTTGTTAGGTAGTAATAGTATAACGGACGAACAACCGGATACGATTTATTTTTAGCATTTGTAACATTGGGCTCAATAAAAGTTTTCCCTTTGTCATAAGATATTTTTAATGCTTTTACATTTGTTTCCATGTATGCAAAACCAATATATCCAATTGCTCCTTTTGTCTGACTAACCGATTGAACCATTGCTCCTGTTGCAGGCATCATTAAAATTGCAGTTCCATAATTTTTGTTATTTAATACATGTTCTTTAAAAAATTCATATGTTCCAGAACTTGATTCGCGTGAATAAGCTACTATTTTTTCATCGTTGCCACCAACTTCTTTCCAATTTTTTATTTTTCCTGTAAATATACCTTCAATTTGTTCGCGTGTTAATTGATTAATTTTGTTTGCAGGATTTACTATAACTGAAAGAGCATCATTAGCTATAATAACTTCTTTATATGCTTTTCCTGCATCTTGTAACTTCATTTTTTCGCTCATTTTCATTTTTCGTGATGACATTGCTATATCTGTTGACCCATCAACAAATGCTGCAATTCCAACACCGCTACCACCGCCTGTTACTGTTATTTTTGCAGTTTTATTTTTCTTCATAAAAGTCTCTGCTTCTTTCTGCGAAAGTGGAAGTACTGTGTCGCTTCCTTTAATTTTAATATTTACTACGTTTTGTGCGAATGCACTAATGCTTATAACTATTGCTATAAAAAGTGCTGTTGTGATTTTTGTTTTCATTTTTTTAATATTTTATATTACAAATTTCGGCTTATAGTATTAACTGAATATGTACAGTATCTTAAGTCTATGTTAATTTATTTTTAAAATTTATATTGAACTCTCAAAGTAAAAACATTGTCTTTTAAATCTTTAGCGTACCCTGTTACATTTTTACTTGTTTCATTTTTAACCATATCGTAGTATGCAGTAATTTTAATGTTGTTATCCCAGCGATATGCTATGCCCAGGCCAAATGTTGTGTACTTTAAATCGTTCTTTCCGGTTTTAGTAACTTTTATATCAGCTGATGATTTTACTGTTTGCCCAATTACATCACCTGCTACTTCAGTATTTGGATCATACCAATCGTATTTTGCTACAAACTGAAATTTTGTAGTCCATATATTTTGCAAGAAATAGAAATATGCACCATTAAAATTTCTAATGTAGTTATCTGTTGTTGGCTGTGCTGTTGGAGTCGCTGTTGTTGAAGATGTTCCTGGTTGTTCACCTTGAATATATTCTGCGCGAATTGTTGTCATACCAATTGGAAGTTCAATGTTTAATTGAAAGTCGCCACCAATATATGTGCGCTTTGCTATTTTACCATAATTAGTTGTGTCATTATTTAAAACAAATGCCATTAACCCTGATGAATCGGCGGCATTTGTATATACATTTTTTCTTCCCTGGCGATTACCACCATTATAATATGAAACTCCAAGACCGTAAGAGATCTTTTCAGATTTATTAGATTTATCAATTCTTATTCTTCCTATAAAATCTTTTTGGTAATCAAAATCTACAGCACCTGCGCCTGTCCCGTTATATAATCCGGCTTCAGCTTTTATAAAATTCCATTTTGATGTTTTTGGTATTTGAAAAGTTAACATAGCGCCCAAATCTCTTTCACCAGGAAAAATTATTTGTGACATTCTGGCTCTTTCAGGTGTTTCTCTTAAGCTTGAGGAATATCCGATTTCATATCCAAAAGGACGGTTCATGCAACCTACAGTTAACGATACAGTTTTTGCCCATGGTTCGGTAAATTTCGCATACATATCTTTTATTGCAAATCCTTTTTCGGTTGCATCAATTTGAAATACATACTGAGATAATAGTGTTTCGTATGCAATTTTTACTCTTGCTCTTCGTAACATAAAACGCTTATCGGTATTTGCGTTAAAATTTCCTCCCGAATAATTTGCAGATCCGTTTGAATCTGTCATTTGAAATTGTGGTTGTAAGTAACCAGAAATCTTAATCCGTTTAAAAAGATTAACGTCATCTTGTAATTTTATTACAGTTTGTGTTAATGTGTCTAAAGGGTTTACATTTTCTTCCTGGGCTTTAACAGTAATTGATAAATTAATTAATACTGTTATTAGAATAGCGGTTAAAAAAAATTGTTTTTTCATCTTATATTTTCATTTTGATTTGTTACAAAGGTATTTTGTCAATATTAACTGGATGTTAAATGTATTTTATTGCTATATTAATTATAAATTAAGTTTGGGTTAATTCATCAGTAAATCTATACCCAACACCTTTTTGTGTTTTAATATATTCATCGCCAAGTTTTTCTCTTATTTTTCTTATATGAACATCAATAGTTCTATAACTTGATTCGCTGTTATCTCCCCATATTTTATTGAATAGTTCGTCGCGGGTAAATACTTTATCTGGTTTTGATGCTAATAACGCCAATAGTTCAAATTCTTTTCTTGGAAGTGATATTTCGGAATTATTAACAATGATCACATATTTTTCTCTGTCGATTAATATTTTTCCATGTTGTATGGTTTTATCTTCCGAATTTATAAAAATATTATTTGCTTTTTTTCGGGTTAACATTGATGTTAATTTCGAAATAAGTACTTTTGGGTTAATTGGTTTTTTTAAATAATCATCGGCACCAGCTTCATATCCTGCAATCTGTGAGTAATCCTCGCTTCTTGCTGTTAAAAAAATAATTAGTGAGGAATTTAGTTTATCAATTTTTCTCATTTCAATGCATGTCATAATACCATCCATTTCTGGCATCATAACATCTAACAGAATAATATTTGGTAATAATTCTTTTGCTTTTTTAATTCCTTCTAAACCATTTTTTGCAGAATAAACTATAAAATTTGCTTTTATTAAATTATATGTAAGAAATTCGTGAATACCTTCTTCGTCATCTATAATTAATATTGAATTTTTAAACTCTGCCATTTATTTAAATATTACCTTTTTATTTAGTGTAAAGTTATTTTATCAATATTAACTGAGTGTTAATTCAATATTAAGCGATTGTGATTATTTCGGGTTTAATTTTATATTGAAATAAATTTATTTGGCTGTAAAAAAACTATTGCATATCTTCGCAACCCTTAACTATTGTGCCCGGATGGCGGAATTGGTAGACGCGCTGGTCTCAAACACCAGTGAGGTCATACTCGTGCCGGTTCGACCCCGGCTCCGGGTACAAAAATCAGAGCTAAAATGAGAGCTAGAGCGATCATTCAGCTCTGGTTTTTTCTTCATTCTCGTTCTGTTTTTCACTATATTTTATAAATATGTTCGAGTTTCAAAATCTTGAAGTTTACAAAAAAGCAAAGGTATTTCATCTTGATTGCAAGAATTTAATTCTAAATAAAAACTCGATAATTATGTTAAAGATCAACTTGGGAGGGCATCTTTTAGCATAATATTAAATATTGCAGAGGGTTCAGGAAAATTTTCAAAACCAGACAGAAGAAATTATTTTGTAACATCTCGATGATCTGTTTTTGAATGCGTTGCAATATTGGATGTTTTGTGCGAACAATCAATAATAGATAAAGAAGAGTTTGAAACCCTTATTAAAAAGGCCGATGAGTTGTAAAGAATCCTATACGCAATGATCAAAAATCTTACTTAGACAATCAATCATATTCTGATTCTAGAAATCAAATTAGTTTTTTTTACTGCATAAACAGTGCAGAAAACTATTATAATATTCACAGTTATTTATTTCGGGATTAAAAATCCCTATAAGCTTAAACCCTTATTTTAGTTTAGAACCATCAAAATAGAAAACTCCATAAGTTCCTTGTCCATCTCTTACAACATCTAAAGGATATTTTTCGTCTCCCTGAATTGGAGAATAATTTTTTATATAAGTCTCACCAAATTTTCCATAGCCGATATGATCTTGAATTAAAACACCACCTGCAAATCTGTATGAGCCATCCTTATCTTTGAAAGCAAAATAAAACACATGATTTCCCATTTTGCAAGAAGCTTCATTCGTGTTTGCATCAACTAAGGTTCTATAATCATCTACACCATCGGCTTTATCAAATGTTAGTTTAAAAACTTCAGTAATGCCATACTTTTGTTTTATTAAAGCTATAATTTTAGCTGTTGAATTTTCAGGGTTTTTATATCCTGGATTATTTCCTATAGAGAAACATGATGGAAGTGGAAGCTTTGCAGCTTCTATAGCAGCATTTTTACTTACATTTTTTAAGCCATTTGCCCTGGCATTCTCACTTGCTTTTTTGCATTGTTCATACCACTTTAGTTGAGTTTCTTCTGTAGAGCCTGTATAATCAATATATAAATCAGCAAATGAATTCAATCCTGTTATCTCCGCATTACTTTCATTATACTCAGAATAAACTTTTATTGCAAAATGTGATTTTTTACCAAGTTCTAAATCTGATTTAGCAAATGACCAATAAAGTGCTTCCCAATCAGAATAAATGGTGCTTGCTTCTTCGTTACTTGGCATTACATCAAAATCGATATAGCTTTTTTCTAAATCAGAAAAAGTAAGGTGAATAATATAGTTATTACTGAATATTTCGTCAAATGCCACTTCGTCAGTTTCGTTCCTATCTGTTGGCCTAATACAAAATTGTCGGGCGTAACCAACCGGAACGTTATCCATTTTTTTTGATGGGTTTGCGCAATAAGTTTTTAATGGCTTTTCTAATATTATTCTTGCATAAATAGGCGTATTTGCTTTAAATTCTTTTTGCTCAGCACCGCCTTGCGAAAAAGGCTTTGAAGAAAAAATCATTTTGTTTTGAGCATACAGGCCAAATTGAATAACAATTAGCACTATAATTGTAAAAATCTGTTTTGTTTTCATGTGATTTGTTTTTTATTAATAATTGAAATAATTTGTTTAAACTATTTTTCGTATTTTGAGTGAATGCTATCCGTAATATTAGTGCATCTGTCTTTCCATTCTCCAATTTCTCTGCTATCCGTAACAGTTGTATAATTAACAATTAAACTGCCTAAAAAAATGTAAATACCACTATTAAGTACTATTCTTCCATTTTTTTCACCCAATTCTTCATTCGAAACCGAAGGTAAATTCTCATGTAAATATATTTTGAATTCTGTTTTCTTTCCAACAGTTTTTTCTGTTTCGGCATCGTATTGAACTATACCCATTTTTGCTAATTCATCACTAAAACCGGTGCCATAAAAAGTGGTAGCATCTTTTTCGTTAGGCATTATATCTATATTAATTACATTTTTTTCTAATTCTGAATCTGTAAGGTATAATGTTATTTCGACATTTGTTCTTCTGTCAATATCTTCATCGGTTGGAATGCAATATAATGATATGTATGATGAATATACTCCACTAATGTGAAGTTTTTCCATGGCATAATCATCAATTTTTTTAGCATAGTTTTTTAATGGTTTATTTATGTTTATTTTGCCATATATTGGTGTATTCCAGATAAATTCTTTTTGTTCGGAACCCCCTTTTTGAAAAGGTTTTGAAGAAAAAACCATCTGTGTTTGTGCAACTATTAAAAACGGACTAATTACTATTGCAACTGCTGCTAATATTTTTTTTAGAGAAAGATTTTTTTTCATATGTTGAAATTATTGTTAATTGTTATAATAAAATACTAATTGTTTGTGTTTTCAATCACTTCTCCTTCTACATAAGTTGTTTTATATGTAACCTTTCCGTCTTCATCATAAAATACCCATACGCCTGTTTGCATTGCTTGCGGGTAAACAGGAATACCTGATGAAATATTTTCTATGGAACCATCATCCTTTATAATTTCTGCCCAACGAATATCAATTTTCCATATTGGAATATATAAACCGGATTGCATAATTTTTCCGTTTTTATAATAGTATATCCAGTTTCCAGTTTCAATGCTATATTTTTCATTTAATTTATTGCGAATTGCAACTTCGTCAATAATACAATCGTTGCAATCCTGGTGATTTATTATTTTAATATCCTTTTTTAATAGTGTAGTATATTCTCCCTGTTCTTTTAATATACCATTATCATAATAAGATTTCCATAAGCCAATCTTAAAACCATTTTCAATTGTACCAGTCATTTTTATTATTTCAAACCTTTTCCCAGATTCGTTATTAAAAAAAAGAGTGTCGTAAACTATTGTATCTTGAGCGATAATGAGTTTAGGGAAAATTATTAATAATCCAATAATTATGAGTTTCATTCTAATAATTTATTTATTATAAACGGAATCAACCAAATGGACGAATTGGTAAATGGTATTCTTCTTTTTTATATTCAACTTTTTTCAGAATATAATTTTTTTCTGTTATGCTATTTCCATTATCCCAAAACAGTTTAACTTTAATCTGAATAGAATCAGGGTTTGTTTTATTGCCAATATAATACCTTGGATAAACACTTATTACACTAAAGTAATTTAAATCTGCCGGCAAGTTTTTTTCTTTTTTTAATTTAGTAATTAACTCCGGAATATTTAAAGTATTAGCGCTGTCTTTAAAATATGTAACATGGTCATCAATTACTGTGGTTATATGATATTTTATAGTATCTGATAGAGTGATTTTTTTATTGTTAATATAAACTTCAAAGTTTAAATTTGGCGGGTAGTATTGGTACTGGCCAATAAAAAATAATTTGATTGAAATTGCTGCAGTTTTTTCTTTATCTAAAATTACTGAGTCGGTGCCTAATTCTAATTTAAGTTCAAAATCATTTGGGTTAAATGGAATATCTTCCGATTTTCCCTGGATATTTTCTTGATTTTCATAGATATAAAAACTTTCCTTAGGTGTGCATTTTGTAAAACTAAGAATAACCAGTACCGCGGAAATTAGAATAAAGATATTTTTCATTAATCAAATATTTAAATACAATTATAAAAATAAATAAATAATTGTATATATCCAAAAGTTAGAGATATTGATCTATAAGATTGTTTAATGTCTTTTTTAGTTTAGCAAATAGTTATAATGATTTTTATCCTAATTCAATTTTTCGGTCAATTGAGTTATGTTTTTAAGGTACTTTGTTTTTAATTTTGAAGTCTGTTTGTTGTTATGGTTTTCGGATAGGTGATATCCGTTTTGTTTTCCACCAATATAAAATCTAAGAATTGGATTTAGTCCATAAACAACGCTTGTAACATAAAGTCCTGATATTATACTTTCAACTAAAACTAAACCGAATGTTGCATGTAATAAAATACTTGTGGTTCCTTTTGCGGGATATCCTGCATAATACTGACCTAAACCTGGAAAATAACCAGACAAACGCATTGCTTTAAGTGGTGATTTATATTTTAGCAAATACGTTTATTGCAAATTGTTTTTATCTATAACTTGAATTAACACGTATTTTAAATACTTTTTTCCCTGCTAATTGTTCGCCATCTTTACCGTATAATGGGCTATATTTGCCTGCAGGTAAATCTTTGAAAGTGTATGTGTTACAAACTCTGGCTACGTCAACGTATTTTGTTGCGGCTGTGTTAATGGCAGATGCAGCAATGTTTGCAATTGCACCAATAGCACCTCCACCTCCGGTAGAAACAGAAGTGTCATAAATTACTTCTCCTTTTCTTGTGTATACTACCTCGTTTGTTTTTGTTGATTTAATAATATATTCTAATTCTACAAAGATTTTTGATGCTAATCCTGATTTATCCCATTTGTGAATAATTGTAAAAACTGCTAAATCTGCACCAAATACTTCACCAAATTTACTTAAGGGTGTGTTTAAAAATAGTTCAGCATCATACGCGCTTTCTTTTTTTAATATTTCCATTGAAAGAAAAGTCGGTATTACATAAAATCCAGCATTTGCAAATGGAATATTCAAAGTAGTGTGAAAAAATTCTTTTGCCTCAACATTTGTACTTCTATTAATTGGTGGCATTAGTAGAATTGTTAAAGGTTTTTCATCGTACATCCCTTTATATGCAATAGATTTTGCAATGGGAGCAGTAGTAGTACAGCTAAATGCTAATGCAACTATAAGTATAAATATTATTTTTTTCATTTTTCAATCATTTTCAAAATTCTATCAATAAATATTTTGGATTCAGGGTATAGTTGGACTTCTTTTAAAAGCAATGCTTTTCCTTCATCCGTTTTGTTTGCTTGGAGTAAAATGAATCCATAATCAGCATAAATTCCTGGTGGTACAACCTTCCTTGTACCCTTCTGTTTTTCAATAATACTTTGGTATGTTTCTATTAATTCTTGTGTTGATTTTTCATTACTGTTTTTTAGAAAATTATAGCTTGTGGTTTCGTATTTACTCCAAGAATATAAGGGTTTTTGTGTTGTACATGATGTTATAAAAAATATAATAATTGATATAAACGCTAATTTTTTCATGGTAACATTATTTTTTTAGTTTCTTGTGCTGAAACAAATATCTGTTTCTTAAATATTATATTATTGTTGTAAGATACAGAAATGAGATGTGTTCCTGTAGTTATAGCATAAACTTTTCCTTTAGGTCTGTTTGCGTGATCTTTTTTTACATCTGCCTTAAAATTGCTTTTTTCATCGAGAATAACATCAATACCCCCAATATATTTGCTAGGCTGCCCAATAAATTCCAAGAATGATTCATTTTCTAAACCGGTGGAAAGTGTTTTTACACCAGTACAGTTGGTAAGAAACATCAAACCAATGGCTGTAATAAATAGTATTTTTTTCATTATTTAATTTCTTTTATGAAGTAGTTACTTAAATTTTGTTTTTCAATGCTACCCTCAGTAAATGAAACCATTGAAAATTCACTTTGTGGGGTATCGCCACCTATAAAATCAATTTTAATTTTGCCCACAGATTTGCCAGGTAACTCAATCATCATTCCGGTTTGTGGATTTTTAACGCTTTTTCCTTTTTCAACAACTTCATAAATATCACCAATCTTTAAGCCTTGACTTTTGCCACCAGGTATTAAAATGCCATTGTCGTCATATGAAATGAAATAAGATTTCCAAGGTCTGTCCATGCAATTGTTTATGATATTTTCAACTAATTTTGAAATTGCTGCTGAAATCGCTTTATCACTTAAAGTAGCATCATAATCTGTCCGCTCACCCATACCCATAACTGTTTTATTCGTTGTTTCTGCTTCACCTTTTGCTTCTTCAGAGTATATTACTTGCCCTGTTGAAACATCAACTAAGCGGATACTAACACCTGCTTGAACAGTTTGAGTTTTACTTCTTGAAAATGCATTAACATCACCAACATTTTTCCTTCCAAATTCTGTTACAGAACCAATTATTAAATAATCTGCACCAACTTTTTGCAGTCCTCCATTTCCAGAGAGCTTTAATTCTTCTTCAATTTTATCTATATCTTGTCTTTCTAATAAAATAAATTTATTAGTTGATGCTAGTTTAGTAGTCAAGATATCAACAGCTTGTTTGCCAATAGGGTCATTTGCCTTATCGTAAAAAACACCTTTTGCATATTGTGTTTCATTTGAAAAACGAGCAATAGCAACCTTTCTCTTAAGTGATTGTTCGTCTTTTTTTATTTCCTGTATTTGCGGTTCTACTTTTACCACTTTCTGCTGTGTTGTGCAGCTTATTGCAATTGAATAAATTACGAGAATAATTAATGTTTTTCTCATGGTTTTAATTTTATAATTTATTTTAGTTAAAAGATTTTTTTTAGGAGATATAATTTATAACAATAAAACTTAAATTAAGTTTATTTTAAATATAATTTCTTGTATTTCATAGAATAATAAACAAAGTTAAGTAATAAATTGACTAAACAAAGTACATTTTATAATTTAAAATTTATAAAATCATTATCTTTGGATTTTACTGCTGTATTTTAGTGTCTGCAAAACTTATTTGATAGTTGTGTTCAAGTATTTGCAAAATGATTTTTTAAATGGCATTGTATAATATTTAGTTTACTGTTATGATTTTTTTCCAAAATAAAATATTTTTATTTGTTACAGTTTCTTGTTTGTTTTTCTCAAACCAAAGTATTGCAAGGGAGTTTACGCAAACTATTTCTTCGCCTTCAAAATTAGTTGAGGTAAAATTTATTCTTCAACAGGATGGACTTGCTTTCTGGAGTTTAAAATATAAGGGCGATACAATATTTAATTATTCTTCACTTGGATTTGTGCTTAAAGGAAACGATAGTCTAAATCGTTTTCGATGGATTAAAAATAAAACAAAATACAAAAACGAAAACTGGAAGCCTGTTTGGGGACAATCATCGTTAATTAAAAACGAGTATAATGAAATTAAAATAGAGCTGAGAGACTTTAAGGGAAGGCTTTTAAATTTTTATATGCGGGCTTATGATGATGGTTTTGCATTTCGTTATGAAACTCCAAATCAACCAGGAATAACTGATATTGTTATAATGTCAGAAGAAAGCAGAATTTCTTTTAATGGTAAATATGAATGTTGGTGGAGTTGGGCAGATTATAATACATTGGAAAAACTTTTTTATCATACTCCTTTAGATAGCGCTACTCATGTTGCAACACCTTTTACTTTAAAAAGATCTAACAACGTGTATCTTTCAATTCACGAAGCTGCAATAGAGAATTATTCAACAATGACATTAAAAAGAGATGGGGAACAAAATTATAAAATTAATTTAGCCCCTTGGGCAGATGGAACGTTGGTCAAAACAAAAACCCCAATGTTTTCTCCTTGGAGGGCAATAATTATTGCTGATAAACCAGGTGGTTTAATTGAGTCGAATCTTATAACAAATCTTAATGATACTTGTCAGATAAAAGATGTTTCGTGGATTAAACCGATGACCTATGTTGGAATATGGTGGGAAATGCATTTAGGAATTTCAAAATGGATACTAGGCGAAAAGCACGGTGCAACAACAGAAAACGCAAAACGATATATCGATTTTGCTTCCAAACATTATGTAAAAGGAGTATTAATTGAAGGCTGGAATACAGGTTGGGAGAACTGGGGAAAAAAGGATGCCTTTGATTTTGTAACACCGTATAAAGATTTTAATTTAAAAGAAGTAGTAAAATATGCTAAAACAAAAGGTGTAGAAATAATTGGACATCACGAAACCGGTGGAGATACCGAATCATACGAAAAACATATTGAAGAAGCATTTGCATTCTACAAAATGTTAGGGATAAATATTGTTAAAACAGGATATGCCGGACCAGTTGTTCCAGTTGGCGAATATCATCATGGGCAATGTATGGTTCAGCATTATAATAAGGTTATGAAACTAGCTGCAAAATATAAATTAATGCTTGATGTTCATGAACCTATTGTACTTTCGGGATTAAGCAGAACATATCCAAATCTTATGACCGCAGAAGGAGTTCGTGGAATGGAATGGAATGCCTGGAGCGATGGAAATCCACCTTCACATACCTGTACGCTCCCATTTACAAGAGGAATTGCAGGGCCAATGGATTATACGCCCGGAATATTTGATATAGATTTATCGGCACATTCTAAAGAAAGGGAAAAATGGAATTCATTAGATAAAGGAAATTCTGCCGTGCACAGTACTATTGCAAATCAGCTTGCATTAATGTTAGTTTTGTATAGTCCGCTTCAAATGGCTGCCGATTTACCAGAAAATTATGAAGGGAATAAAGCGTTTTCTTTTATTGAGAATCTACCTACAACATGGGATGAAACAAAGGTTATTGATGCTTCAATTGGAGAATATTTAATTATTGCCCGAAGAAAAGAAAACAATTGGTTTGTAGGTGCAATAACAAATGAAAATAAACGGGAACTAATTATTTCGTTAAATTTTCTTGAAAATAACAAAGAGTACAATGCAAATATTTATTCAGACGGAAATGATGCCGATTTTGAAACAAATCCGGAATCTCTTCTGATAAATGAAATGAAAATTGTTTCTACAGATTCGGTAACTCTAAAACTTGCAAGAGGCGGAGGCGCTTGCCTGAAAATCAAAATAATTGAGTAGTTATTTAATCAATTTAAAGATTTTTAATATTTTGCTTATACAACTTGATGAATAAAACCTTAAAGTGGAGGGTTTTTTTATTATTTTTGTCGCATGAATAATTCAGATTTATCGGTTAACTCTAAAGAAAAACAGTTTGGTTTAGACAAACGATATTTGCATATGGCGAATATTTGGGCAGAAAACAGTTATTGTGTAAGGCGAAAAGTAGGTGCATTAATTGTAAAAGATAAAATGATTATTTCTGATGGATATAATGGCACGCCCTCTGGTTTTGAAAATAAATGTGAAGATGAAAACAATGTAACTTTTCCTTATGTTTTACATGCCGAAGCCAACGCAATTACAAAGGTTGCTAAATCAAATAATAGTAGTCATGGTGCTACTTTGTATGTTACAACCTCACCATGTGTTGAGTGTTCAAAATTAATTATTCAGGCTGGCGTTAATAGGGTTGTGTTTAGCGATAAATATCATAATGTTGCTGGATTGGAATTATTACAGAAAGCGGAAATAGAAATTATTCATATTCCCTTTGAAAAATAAAAATATGTCACAAAAAAACAAACGAATTTATATTTATCTGCCAATTATTCTGAGTGTTATTTTTGTAGGTGGAATGTTTGCCGGTCATTATTTGCCTGGTGGTAAAGCAGTTTTTATTCACAATATTCCATTAACAAATAAGCTGGATGCAATTTTAGGATATATTCAGGAGGAATATGTTGATTCTGTTTCAAAAGATGATTTGGTAGAATTATCTCTTCCTGCAATTTTAGAAAATCTCGATCCTCACTCGGTATATATTCCTGCTTCTGATTTTCATGAATTAAATGATCCTTTGGAGGGTGAATTTGAAGGTATAGGTGTTGAGTTTAATATACAAAAAGATACTATTACTGTTGTTAATACTATTCCTGGTGGACCATCAGAAAGAAGAGGAGTAATGGGTGGTGACAGAATTGTAAAAATAAACGACACATTAGTTGCCGGAGTTAAAATTCAGAATTCAGATGTTATAAAAAAACTAAAAGGAAAAAAAGGAACTGTTGTTAAAATTTCTGTGAAAAGAAAAAACACTAAAAATCTAATTCCATTTGAAATTACCCGTGATAAAATTCCACTTGTTAGTGTTGATGCTTCTTTTATGGCACAAAAAGACATAGGATATATAAAAGTAAGCAAATTTGCACGAACAACTACTGATGAATTTCACCAAGCTGTTGATGCTTTAAAGGCACAAGGAATGAAAAAAATAATTGTCGATTTGCGCGGAAATGGTGGCGGTTACTTAGATGCAGCAACAAATTTGGCAGATGAATTTTTAAAAGAAGGTAGTTTAATCGTTTATACAAAAGGAAGATCGAAACCTAAAGTTAATACGTTTGCCACTTCATACGGGTATTGCCAGAATGAAAAAATAGTCGTTTTAATTGACGAATGGTCAGCCTCGGCAAGTGAAATTTTTGCTGGTGCAATACAAGATAATGACAGAGGAACAATAATTGGCCGAAGATCTTTTGGCAAAGGATTAGTTCAAGAGCCTGTTTCTTTTAACGATGGATCTTCTTTAAGATTAACGGTTGCAAGATATTACACCCCAACGGGAAGGTGCATTCAACGCTCATATAAAAATGGGTCGATGAGTTATTATGAAGAAATTGCAGACAGATTTCATATAGGCGAATCAGAAGAAAAAGATAGCCTTAAGCTTTTTGATTCGTTAAAATTTAAAACTCCTGGTGGGAAAACGGTTTATGGTGGTGGTGGAATAACACCTGATATTTTTGTTACAAACGACACTTTAGATATTACAAGTTATTTTAAAGAAGCAGTTACCCAAGCTTTAATTTATCGTTTTGCATTTGATTATACTGACGAGAACAGAAAGTTTTTTAAAACATTTTCTAACTGGGAGGAATTAGACAAACATTTAAATAAAGTAGATGTATTAAAGTTGTTTGTTGCATTTGCAAGTAAAAATGGATTAGCTGAAAACAATGCTGAAATAAAAAAATCAAACGAGCTGCTAAGAACTCATCTTAAGGCATATATAATAAGAAATATTTTCGACGATAAAGGTTTTTATCCTGTTGCATTAAGTATTGACAATGTATATAAAAGAGCAATTAATTATCTTGATAAAAATTAAAGAAATGTGTTTTAAGGCATATATTTAGGTTATTATCAAAATAGATTGTGCAACCTTACATAAAAGATATAGTCTAATTGAAAATTTTATTTAATTTTGAACCAAAATTTATGTTTAACTAAAAAAAGTAATTATGAAAAAATTCTACATCTTTTTGCTTGCGGTACTTATAACAGGCAGTGCATTTGCACAAATTAAATCAACACAAATTTCAGCTAGATTAGAGCATTTTGGTAAAGCCTTACCAACTGTTTCTGGTAAAGGAGTGTTGGCTACTGTTCCTTATTTGGAAACATTTGATGCTGGAATGCCAGCTTCTTATGTAATAGCTGACCTTGATGGTTTTCCTGTTTATGCACCTTACACATTTATGACAGCAGCTTGGGTTTCTACAACCTTAAGCGGCCAGACAACAGCAGCAGCTACAAGTACATCATGGTATACTTCAGCTCATCAATCAAATGACTGGATGATGACAGAGGGTATCCAAATTCCTGCATCTGGAACCTATCAAATTAAATGGAAAGGAAAAGCTTCTGACACTGCTCCTTACAATGACGGATATGAAGTTTATATGACTTCAACTATTGCAGGTTCAGCTCCAGTAACAACAGATTTTTCTGCTGCAGCTATTTTTACAACAGCTGGTGAAACAAATGCTGCATGGACAACACACACATATGTTATCCCTGCTTCATTTAATGGCCAAACTATTTATATTGCATTTAGAAATAATTCAACAGATAGAAACTTATTATCTATTGATGACCTTGAAGTAAAAAATAATGTTACAATTCTAAATGATATTCAAACAACATCTACTTATGCTGATTTTACTGGAATGAGTTATTATGAAATAACTCCTTTATCTCAGGTTACAGATGTTAATTTGGTTGGCGTTGTTCAAAATAACGGTACTTTAGCTCAAACAAACGTAACTCTACATGCAGATGATGCTATTAATGGAATTTCAGGCACTGACTTAGTTGCTTCTCAAGCACCTGCTCAAATTGACACTATGGTTTTTGTTGCAACTTTAGATGATGTAATTGCAAAAGATTATGGTTTTAAAATGAATGCAACTCAAACAGCTACTGACGAAACCCCATTAGATAATATTGGTGATTCAATTTATTTTAGCACAGATCCTTCAATGTATGCAAGAAGTACAGATTTAAATGCTTTACTAACATCATATAGTTTTGCAGCTAGTGGCGCTCCAGCAATTACAGGTATGGAATATGGTTGTAATTATCATTTTTTAAATCCTGATAAAATTGATACTATTTTTGTTTTAATTTATGGAGCAAATGGAACCGGTACTGTTACTGGAAAATTATATAATCAAGATTTAACAACAGGTGCTCGTACTGTTGTAGCTCAATCAGCTCCTTACACTCCAAATGGAGCTCCAGAAATTGCAGCTCTTCCTTTAACTACTTTTTATACAATTCCTACAGTTCCTGCAGTATTAACAGCTACAGTAAAACTTGACTTAAACGTTACTACAGCTCCTCGTGATACTATTAAAATTGGTGCTGATGGAATGTATCTTGGTGATGGAAGCATTGCTGGTGCACTTTATTTACAAGTTTCTAGTGCTTGGGGTTGGTATTATTCATCAGGTACAGTTCCTATTGTTGGTCTAGTACTTGATCAAGCTACTGGTATCAATAATAATTTATTATCAAAAGATTTATTTGTATATCCTAATCCAGTTAGCAACACTTTATTCGTAATGAATAAAAAAGCTATCAGTGTAGATATTTACAATCTATCTGGACAAGTTGTAGCTTCATATAATAATGAGAATGTAATTGATGTTACAAAACTTGCTCAAGGTTCATACCTTGTAAAAGTTGTTACTGCTGACAAAACTATTACAGAAAAAATTAATATCGTTAGATAATAATTATAATATTTAAAAAAGATCCTCAAGCATTGCTTGGGGATTTTTTTTTGTAAAAAATTTTCTTTATTACCAATGTTAAGACCGTTGCAAAACTCCCAAAAACAAAAATCTACTACATTCCGAGGCAGCCTGAACTGAGCTTGACGAAGGGAAGCAATCTTATTTACAGTAATACCATTTATCTGCCGTTATGTGACGGAGGAACTAACTAAAATACTAGTTCGCCGCGGCGAAGAGTTCAATCGAGAAATACAGGAAATCCAAACTTAAGTCAATGACATCCTCCGCGGCGGATTAAAGTTGGTATAAATAATTATACTGGTCTGTAGGCTACAGACCAAGGAGGAAAATTTTTAAAGAGGTAATTTTTTTATAAAAGTAATTTCCACAGTTGCAGATTTATTAAGCAGTGAAGAAAAAATATCGCTAAAAGCAAAAAAGGGCATTGAAAATAAAAAAAACAACTTCTGAATTAATAAATTAAATTTTGAGTATTCTTTAATGTAATCTTTGTTCCCCTTCATTGATTCGAATAAAACTTCTCGTTTTTTGGTTGTCAAATTTAAAAAACTCTGAACTGCACCAAAGGGGTTTTGTTCAAAAGAAAAATAATGTTGTTTTACCGTCTTAAAACCTTTGCTTTCCATTATTTTAATAAAATCTTTTGGATCAAAGAAAAACAAATGACGAGGTGGGTCTAAATGAAGCCATTTACCTTTGAAAAAACGAGCTTGAAAACTTGCAATATTTGGAAATGAAAACACTGCTATTCCACCGGGTTTAACAATTTTACTTATTGTTTCTAATGTTTCTTTTGGTTCTGCTAAATGCTCAAATACATGAAAAAGTGAAACAGCATCGAAAAAATTATCCGGAAAATCGCCAGCATTTAATGTTCCTGTTTTTAGTGTTATTTCCTTAACCCTTGAAGCTCGTTTTGCACTGTTGCCCTCCATTTCAGTTCCATAAAGCTCAAAAGAACCAAACTTTAATAAGTATTTTAAAAACCTACCGTTTCCACACCCTACATCTAAAACTTTTGCGCCAGTATTTAAAAATTTGCTGACATTTCGTGCCCTTCCACTTCTAAAATAATCTAGAGTTTTTTCGACTAATGGTGACGAAAATTTTTCTTCTTTTTCGCCATAATATGAAGAATCGTATGCTTGTGCAATTTGTTCTGGAGTTGGTCGTGGTGCTAAAAAATAAGCATTGCACGATTTACATTTATTAATTGTAAAATGATTGTCAAAAATATCGAAAGTTTTATATTGAACTTCGCTCTCTATACCTTTACAATAGCCGCAAACGCTTTGATTATTTTTATTTTCTAACATTATACTTTCTTAAAAATAGAATAATGTGCTAATCCCATTTTTTGAAATCTGTACTTAAAAGAAGTCCCCAGCACCCCTAACCCATACTTTGCGCTTCGTTTAAAATTAATTGACGATGCATCGTCGAAATATTTTGTAGGACAGGTTATTTCTGCAATTTCAAAACCGGCATAAAAAATTTGAGCTAACATTTGATTATCAAAAACAAAGTCATCAGAATTTGCATGATAATTAATGCTTAAAAGAACCTCTTTTGTAAACGCCCTGTAACCAGTATGATACTCTGATAATTTTTGCCCAATTATAACATTTTGAGAAAAAGTTAACATTCTGTTAAAAATGTATTTATATAAAGGCATTCCTCCTTTTAAAGCTCCTTTTCCAAGAATTCGCGAACCCATAACAACAGGATATAATTCTTGTGCTAACAAATGACTTATAGAAGGAATTAGTTTTGGAGTATATTGATAATCGGGATGAACCATAATAACAATATCGGCACCTAAATCTAATGCGGTATCGTAACATGTTTTTTGATTTCCTCCGTACCCTTTATTTTTTTCGTGCCTGATAACGTGTTTTATTCCAATTTTTTTTGCAACCTCCGAAGTATTATCTCTGCTTGCATCATCAACAACAATAACATCATCGACTATATCAAAAGGAATTTCACGAAATGTTGTTTCTAAAGTTTTTTCCGCATTATATGCGGGCATTACAACTA
Organism: uncultured Bacteroidota bacterium; assembly: GCA_903837285.1. GTDB lineage: Bacteria > Bacteroidota > Bacteroidia > Bacteroidales > GWA2-32-17 > GWA2-32-17. Next base: position 60,479 of record CAILUD010000145.1, read on the forward strand.
TTATTTTTTTTCCAGCTATCATATTCTAATTGTGGCAAAAATAATAATTTATATGGAAAAAGAATAAAAATTATTAATATTGTCCTATAATTCTTTATTTAACTAGCAAAATGAGAAATATTATTAATATTTTAAAAAACAAATCAGATATTGTATTTATAGTACTGCTACTATTACTTGGCTTTCATTACAATTATCAGGAAATTGTAGTTAAACCACCACTTTCAGTTCACATGTGGAGGCAAGCTGATTGCGCCTCTATAGCATATAATTACTACCAGAATGACATGAATTTTTTCAAACCTGAGATGCACAACTTAATGTCAGATGATTTAACCACAGGTTGTAATATTGGTGAATGTCCGCTTATAAATTATTTTGTTGCTGTTTTATATAAAACTTTTGGTTTCAATGACTTTTGGTATAGATTAGTAATTCTAATCATATATTTTTCTTCGTTATTTGCACTTTTTAAAACTCTTAAATTAATTATTAAAAGCAAATTCTGGTCAATATGTTTAACACTACTATTCTTCGCCTCTCCTAACCTTGTATATTACGGAAATAATTTTATTTCAGATTCTCCCGCTTTTTCATTTTCATTAATCGGATGGTATTTCTTTTTTAAATTTTATTATCAGTCTAGAAAAAAATATTTTGTATATTCAATTATTTTCTTCACAATAGCTGCACTTCTTAAGGTAACAGCAGGAATGAGCGTAATAGCAATTATTGGTTTATATTTAATAGAACTTATAAACTGGACCAAATTTAAAGATGAAAAACGACTTTTTGAAAATAAATTATTTTTTATCTACCCATTACTATTCTTCTTTGTAACTGTGATTTCATGGTATCTGTTTTCAATTAATTATAATGAACTACATAAAAATCCTAATTATTTTTTAACAAGTATTAAGCCTATATGGAGCATGACTCCTGAAGAAATACAAAATGTTATTGATAATGTTCTTAACATTTGGCATAAAATATATTTCGATCTTTCTGCTCTTATATTTTTATTAATTTGCTTTTTGTTAAATATTTTTTACATAAGAAAAGCAAATAAAATGCTCTCTATACTTTTATATTCAATTTTTATTGGTGTTTTTCTATTTATAATATTATGGTTTTTTGTATTCCGCGATCATGATTACTATGCTATTAATTTATACATATTCCCAGTATTAATTGTTCTAACCTTTTTTGAACTTATAAGCAATCGCTTTAATTATCTTTTAGAATCAAGAATTATAAGATTCTTTTTTATTGTGTTTTTATTATTTAACATTAATTACACTAAAGGTATCATTAATGAAAGATATAAAGTTGTTCCAACTTGGTATACTTTTTTTAATGAAATGAAAACTGCAACACCATATTTTAAATTAATTGGTCTTAATAAAGAAGATAAAGTAATTGTACCTAATGATGGTTCCCCAAATTTTATGCTTTATTTTCTTAATGTAAAAGGATGGTCTGGTTATAATAATTACACTTTTGATAATGCATCATTTAAGAGATATGTAGATAAAGGAGCAAAGTATTTTATTAATTTCGACAAAGAAGAAAAAGATACTTCAATAAATAATATTTATAAAAACAATAAAATTGGTTTGTTTGATGATATTTCAATTTATAGAGTTGACGGTAAAAAAACATATAAATATCCTATAGGGTATTCGGAAATTCTTAATAGTAATCTTGAAAATTTAGCTTTAGATAAAAATTATTTTATTACTAATCCAAATAATAATATAGTATTATCAGGTGTCAATTGTTATAATAATGAATTATATCATTCCGGAAAGCAGAGTATAATGTTAGATGGAATAAACAACAATTATGGGCTTACTTATATGCTAAATGTTATTCCAAACACAACATACTATGCCAGTGCATGGTGTTACACAAAACAAGGTAAGGGTGCAATAGTTGTTAATGATACTACTGGAACTGTTTTCAGAAAAGAGAAAAAAAATCTTTTATTTAATTGTTGGGAATTATTAGAAATCTCTTTTACAATTCCTAGCAATTATCCTTTTGACAAAGTTGGGGTGTATATTTGGAATCCAAGCAACCAGAATGTTTATTTTGATGATTTTAGAATTATGAAACTAACTTTTAACAAGAACTAAACATTATCTATATTACCTAAATCATATTATTATAAAATAAAAAAAATAAAAAAATGATCTCTAAACTTTCAATAGTAATTCCTGCTTACAATGAAGAAAAAACAATATCGATAATTTTAGATAAAGTAATATCGATAGAATTAACAAATAATATTTCTAAAGAAATAATTGTAGTAAATGATTGTTCAAAAGATGGCACCAAAGAAGCTTTAGAAAAATATTGTAACGAACATAAAGAGTATGATATTAAAACTTTTCATCATGAGATAAACAAAGGTAAAGGTGCTGCTTTACACACAGGAATTAAACAGGCAACTGGTGATTATTTGATAATTCAGGATGCAGACAATGAATATGACCCTCGAGAATATAATGATTTATTAAAACCAGTTATTGAAGGACATGCTGATGTTGTTTATGGCTCACGTTTTATGGGAGGGAACCCTCATAGAATACTATTCTTTTGGCATAGTATAGGCAACAAAATGTTAACTACACTTTCAAATATGTTTACTAATCTGAATCTATCAGATATGGAAACATGTTATAAACTTTTTAGAACAGACATAATTCAATCAATTGATTTAAAAGAAAAACGTTTTGGTTTTGAACCTGAAGTAACAGCTAAAATTGCTAAAATTCCAAACATCAGGATTTATGAAGTTGGAATTTCCTATTACGGTAGAACCTATGAAGATGGTAAAAAAATTGGCTGGAAAGATGGATTCAGAGCTATATTTTCTATTTTAAAATATAATAAGGTTGATTTTATTTTACCACTTCTCTTTTTGATTTTTTGTGTTTTCAGCATACTTACTATAAAATCCAAAGGATTCTATGGTGGTGCGGATAATATATGGCATTTTATGTATTGTAAATATTCCATTTTATATCCACATTTACTTCTTGATCAATGGGCAAAACCTATATATACAACATTATTCACCTTACCAGCACAATTTGGTTTTATTGGCGTTAGAATATTTAATGTTTTTTTAGCTATTGTTACTAGTTATTATTGTTATTTAATAGCTAAAAAATTAAACTACAAAAACACTTCACTTATTCCAATTTTCATTGTTTCTTCAGGAATATATACCGTAATCATGATGTCGGCAATGACCGAAATTCTATTCGGTCTGTCAATTGTTATGTCAATATATTTTATTTTAAAGGAAAAATATTTTACAAGTGCCATTTTGTTGTCTTTTGTTCCCTTTATTAGAACAGAAGGTATAATAATAATACTAACTCTTCTTCCTTATTTTTTTATTAGAAAGAAATTTAAATCATTACCATTTCTTTTAGTCGGAACTATATTTTTAACAATAATAGGATGGATTTATTATAATGATTTTCTTTGGATTATTCATAAGTTCCCTTATGGTAGAAACGCAGTCGAAATATATGGAAAAGGATCTATTCTAATTTTCATAAAGAACTACGCTGTTATTTGGGGTGGCACAATGACATGGCTAATTTTAATAGGTTTTTTAAGCTATTTCTTTAAATCTAGATCTGTCACCAATTTTAGCTCAAACAATATACTAAATGAGTTCTTTTTAATTATAGCACCATCTTTTGCTTTTTTTGCAGCTCATTCTGTTATGTGGTGGTCTGGCATTGGAAATTCTATTGGCGATCCAAGATATATGGCTGCCATAATTCCATTATCCGCATTTATAGCTCTTAGGGGTTTTAATCTAATTTCTAGCTTTTTAAATTTTAATCAGACTATAAAGATTTTAGTCTTAATTAGTATTCTTTTCTTTATTGTTATATCTCCTTTTAAGAGAAAAGAGATTCCTACACCTAAGAATTTAATCGAAGGTGAAATTGAACAATTTTGCAATGGAATAAAAGAAAAGGATTACTTTAAAAAACATTTTTGGATTTTAAATCCTGAGTTCTCATACTATTTAAATAAAAATCCTTTTAATTCAGAAGAACTCTCTATTGTCTGGGCTAAGTATCAAATATTTAATGAAATAAAAAATGATCAAATTTTAATTTGGGATGGTCATTTTGCAAATGATGTTGGCATTCCATTAGATACTTTACTTAATAGTTCTAGCTTTAAATTAATAGATGTTTATTGGCCTAATTATACTATAGAAACCGGAAGATATACATATCACATATGTGTTTTTCAAAAAACATCAGAAAAATTTAACAATAATGAATTTTACACACAAATACTATCAAATAAGTATAACAATTTACCTTTAGTACAGTCATTTGATTTTGAAAACTCACTAAACTATAAAAAAGAAGAATTAAATGATTCCGTTTATTTAAATGGGAAATATTCATTTAAAATAACACCTGAAATTGACTACTTTAATGGCTATTCAAAAGTAATATCAGACACAACGAATAGCATTAGAGTATATTCTAAAGCGTCTTTCTTCTTTAAGAAATTTTCTAAAGACCCTATTTATTCTGTCATAAGTATTGAGGACAAAAATGGTAATTCTTTGTACTATAACGCAAAAATTACTTTAACCAACAATACTGACACATGCAAATGGTTAAAAATTGAGAATTTTGCTGATATTTCAAGAGATGTTTATAAAAACATATATCAACTAAAGGTTTATATCTGGAATTATAGTAAAGCAGAATTCCTTATGGATGATTTTCAGATAAAATGCAATTAGAATATCTCCAAATCATAAATATGCCCCACATAATCTTTTGCAGGAAATGGAATGTTATCTTGAGCAAAAGGAGCTTCGGGCCACCATTTGGTTATATGAAATTCCTGTGTGAATATCATTAGCATTTGATTATTTGGGATTGATGTTACGGTATTATTCATGTATCCAACTACTCTCATTTTATCTTTTGACGGACCTATTTTCCATATAATTTCAGTTGGTAACCAATCAATTTCAAAATAGTAGAAATCTGAATTAAAAAGATCTGCTTCTGGTTGAGGATTTTTTAAAGTAACTGCATTATACCAATGATCCCAACGATGAAGATAAAAGGTTTGATTTTCGTAATCTATTGAATTTACACCTACTCCAAAATTCTTTGGTTCCCAACATGCCATATCCCAATTTGTACATGTTACCATAATTTTGTCTTTCATTGTTGGGTCATCTTTTGGCCTATCATTTACATTATTGTATGATGTTGCGGGCCATCTATGAGAAGCTTTTAATATCTCGAAATCAATTTCCGAGTATGAAATTGCAGGAACCCTTTTATCTTTTTTCCCACTATAATAAGTTGGTTGAAATCCTTCACCGGCGCAAATTCTTCGTTGATTCCATTCTTCATTACTTTCATAAATTAACCAGATGGCATCTGTTATTCCATTCCATACATACTTTTCATTTAACAATCTTGTCAATTTTACTTTTGCTCTGTATTTTCCATAAGTAAATCCATGTCTTGTAATAACTCCAACACTTTCCTTTTTATACTCACCAGGCTTACTTGCTGGATTTTTGATAGTAATTGCATGTGAGATAGAATCTGAGTTTACTGTTTCGCATGGGCATTTAGTAATACTTACAGGGGTTGTAACTCTTTTGTTATAATACATTTTTACACTATCGGAATAATCTTTTATTGAATATTTTTCGCTAAAAATATCAGTAGTTACCGGTAAATTATTTAATAAAACATCTTCTTTTAATGAATGTACATATTGCGCAAAAGCAGCATTTTTATACATTCTATAATTTAAGTTACAATTTGAATTAAAAAATGTCGTATCAAAATTTTTATCTTTAAATGAATTGGTATTTACATAAATTCCTTTTCCAAGATCGGGATGAGCAACTAATTTTATAACGCTAGGCTTCTCAGAGATAACAACATTAGCCTGGCTTTCAGCTAAATTTTTTAATGAAATATATGGATTTACAAACAAATTGTTATTTTTTAAATTAATATTTTGAATATAATTTGGGATTATATTATTTTTAATATTTTCTGTTGTTGTAACAGCTAGTAACATACTATACAATCCAACTCTTGGATTTCTCTTCCACCTGTTATTAAATTTTTTATCAGTCTGAGGTTCGCTTTCAAGTATATAAATTGCATCCATCTCTAATTGTCTCTCAATAGTGACTTTATTTTCTTTTGATTTTTCAACTACGCTTTTATACCATTCAGGATTATTAGAAATATCTTTTATCTTTCTTTTTATTCCTTCATCACTAGGTTTTAAACTACCCTTAAACCTATAGTTATCACCAAAATAAATTTCTTCGTTTCTAGGATTTCCAACTATTCTATATTCCCCAGAAATTTTATGAAATTCATTATCATTAGGAATTAGCTCCGTTTTTAAGAATCCGATTTCTGTATTTTCCCAGCTACCATAAAAATTCTCTGACATAAGCTGTTTTTCATCTCCACAATTCTGCTCCGAAAACTTATAAGTTTCATTTTGATAATAAATTTTATAATAATAAATCTGTGGCTCTTTACTGTTGTTTTTTATTGAAAATTCAAACTTAAAACAACCTTCAGAAACTTGCCTTACAGTAGGTATAATAAATCCACTATCAATAGCATCAGTATAATCGAGTTCAATTGTTTTTAGAGAATCTTTCTCAGTCTGATAATTTATAATTGGATTAAAACCAGAGATTTCAAAATTAGCATTATTCTTATTTTTGCAAGAATAAAATGTTACTATTGCTATAATAATAACAAAAAAATATTTTTTCATTATTGGGGAGGGGTTTCATTTTCAGCAGACCACTGTGCATCTTGCATTATCATTTTTTCAAGTGGTATATTTTTTTCAATGGCTTTTTTCTTAACCGCTTCTAACCATTCAGGATCATTGTTAATCTCATTAACATACCATTTTATTCTTTCAGTTAAATCGCCTTTTTCTTGTTTTATTAACCATTCAGCATCAATCCTAACCTGCTCATCTTCGCTAATGTTATTCTCCTTTGCTTTTTTAGAAATACCTTTCATCCATTCAGGATCATTTTTAATTCTATTAATATAAGTACTTATTAAATCATCGCTCACATTTACAGAGATCGAAAAAATACTGCACGCATCTTCAATAAATCCATAACCCAAATTACTAAGTCCAGCCTCAGTTGTTAAAATAACGATAAAATCCTGTTTGTTTATTTCAGCTTTTAAATCAAGTTGTTTAACATTTAAAGGAGCATTAAATGTTTCGGGATAAACTGAACTATTATAATACCAGAATTGCACATTTGAAAAAAGCCTTTGTGGTAAACTATCATAATATAAATTCCAGTAAAAACTATCGCCTATTGTTAAAACAAAAGGCTTAACTTTTTTTGGATCCTGAGTAATTTCATAATTAGGATAGCCAAGTTCTGGTTGTGGTATTTTACACATTACATTTATTAGCTCACCTAAATCATAATCCGGCGATTGAAACTCGGGTTTACTATAATAATTTAAAACTTTATAGTCAGGCATATCGATTCCTCGTAATGCTTCCATATATTTCAAAGTGGAATCCATTGCCATAGACATACCATAATACGACCAATGAATTCCGCATTTAGGCATTAAAGGATATTGGCTTGATTTTTTTCTGTCAAGAAATACTTTTTGAAAATCAATAACATTTATCCCATAATTTTTTACAAATTTCGAAAAACATTCATAATTTGTAGTCTGCCGTTTTGCATTATTAACAAAGCCCGGAAGATACTCCGGATAAAATACCCCTTTGCCTGGTAATACAAGAATTAATAACTCTTTTCCTGCTTTTTTAAGCTCCTTTTGTAATGACAGAGTTAGTTCCAATTTCGACTTCATTTTATCTTCTCCAATAAAATCACTACCTAAATATGAATCGATATACTGTTGTTCATACAAATACCCATCTTTACCAACTACAATTTTTGAGGCATTTGTTTCATTAAACAATGAATATCTTATTTGATTAATAAATCTTATTAACCAATTTCGCGCAAAAATATTTTCCTCCTGATATTTGTTATATGCTGTTTGAAAATCACCAGACATCCAACTTTTTACATTAAAATCTGGCCTAGGGGTAGCTTCTTGAACTCCAGATAATGGCTTAAATGATATAATTCCAACTTTGTTAAACAAAAAAGAACTCCACAAGACTAATAGAATTACAAAAAATAAATAATATTTAATTCTTTCGTTTTTCATTTAAAACCTATAATAAATAAATGGATTAAATCCTGATGAAGTTATAGAACTTAGAGAAATAACAAATAGCACTAAGCAAATAATTGTCATTACTATATATCCCCTTATTTTAAAAATATTACTGTATAAAGTACTTTCCAAAAATCTTCCAAATTTGAATGCAGTACTAAATGAAATAAGTAAAGCAATTATTAAAAATGTCCAGAACTCATAACTAAAATGTAAACTTATTCCATCTAATTTAACAAAGAACATTTTCTTTAAAAAACGTAATGCATATCCTAAAGTTTCTGATCTAAAAAATACCCAACCTATCATTGTAAGTATAAAAGTAAATGCAATACTTGGCCATTTACCTATTTTATCAAGTATTTTAATTAAGAATATTCTATCTAAAATTAGAAAAAAGCCATGAAATGCTCCCCAAATAACAAAGTTCCATGCAGCACCATGCCAAAATCCTGAAATTATAAAAACCAATGCTAAATTAAAATATAATCTTGCTTTTGAATTAACCCTATTTCCACCAAGAGAAAAATATAAATAATCTCTCATCCATCTGCTAAGAGTCATGTGCCATCTGCGCCAAAGCTCAGTTATATTTCTTGAGATATATGGATTATTAAAGTTTTCGGGAAAAATAAATCCCATCATTTTTGCCATTCCAATTGCCATATCAGAATATCCGGAAAAGTCGAAATAAATCTGGAAAGTATAAGCAATAATTCCTATCCATGCAGTATAAGTAGTAAGATCGCCCGGCTGCATTGAGAAAATAATATCAGCTTCTTTCCCCAATACATTTGCAATTAACACCTTTTTTGATAATCCTATAACAAATCTAAAAAAACCCGTTAATCTATTATCAATATTCTCATTATTTCCCCTGTTTTCAATTTGGTCTGCTATTTCATTAAATCTAATAATAGGACCGGCAATAAGCTGAGGAAAGAATAGAATATATAAAGCATAATCGGTAATACTTTTTAATGGTTTTTTTACATTCCTATAAACATCAATTAAAAAGCTCATCTCATGGAAAGTAAAAAATGAAATACCAATCGGTAATGCGACTTTTAAGAATTGATGTTGCTGAAAGCCAAACATTGATAACGCTTCGTTTGCATTATCGATAAAAAAATTAAAATATTTAAAATAAAGCAGCAAACCTAAATTAACAGAAAGCGCTGCTATTAAATAATATTTCTTGGTTTTTCCCTGATGTTTATGTATTTGGTTAGCAAAAAAGAAATCCATAACCATTGCTGCCAAAACCATAAATAGGTACTTTGGCGCACCCCAGGCATAAAAAAATATGCTAAAAGCAACTATTACAAGATTCTTATATTTCTTATCAACTAAATAATAAGCAATAAGAGCCGCAGGAAGAAAATATAATATAAATAGACTACTACTAAAAACCATTTGTTAAAAAATATAAACCGCAAAAATAAGAGTTTTTAATAATTATGAGAACTTTAACTAACTTATTAATTTTGATAATGCATTTAGCAAAAATTATTTTTGTTGGCTTTTCAAATTACAAAATCTAAAGAATCTACTAATCTCTTAATTTTTTGAATTATACCTTGTGAATAATTCATGTATTATTCAATACTCCATATTCCATAATGCATTATTTGTTTTTTTAAACTTGCACTAAATTTTTTATCTGTATTTACGTGAAAGAGTTGCTACAAACAACAGAGGGTGTTATAATTTTATCTATAGCTTGCTTATTTGCAGTTAGTTTTATTATTCAATTGTTTTATTATTTGTTTTTCTACATTCGGTTAGCCTGGGGAAAAGTAAAAATAAACGAAAATGCCAGCGAACCCGTTTCTGTAATAATTTGCGCAAGAGAGGAAGCAGATAATCTGGAAAAATTTCTTCCTTTAATTTTAGAACAAGATTATCCTAATTTTGAAGTAATTGTTGTAAACGATTGTTCAGAAGATCATACAGAAGATGTATTAAAAAATCTAAAGACAAAATATTCAAATCTTCGGTACACAACAATTAAGAAAGACGAAAAGTTTACTCACGGAAAAAAACTTGCTCAAACAATAGGAATAAAATCTGCAATTAACGAAAAACTAATTTTTACTGATGCTGATTGCTATCCAACAAGTAATCAATGGTTAAAAAATATTTCTGGAAGTTTTCAATCTAAAACAGAAATTATGCTGGCATACGGTGGCTATGAAAAAGCTCCTGGTTTTTTAAATAAATTTATTAGATACGACACTTTTTTTATCGCTCTTCAATATTTTACTTTTGCCCGTGCAGGTATTCCATACATGGGAATTGGTAGAAATCTCTCTTATTTAAAATCTTTATTTTTTAAAAATAAGGGGTTTGCCACACATGCAAGATTACTCTCTGGTGACGATGATCTTTTTGTAAACGAAACCGCAAATAGTAAAAATACAACTATAGTATTCACGGCCGACAGCATAACAAGATCGGTTCCTAAGAAAAAGTTTATTCTCTGGCTTAGACAAAAAAAACGACACAGAACAACATTTACAAGATATAAGCCTTCACATAAAATATTATTAGCCACAGAACCAATTAGTAGGATGTTCTTTTATTCAAGTTTTATAGCTTTACTTGTCTTTCAGTTTTTTCCCATTTGGGTTCTTGTAGCGTTTGCAATCAGACTTATAGTTCAGCTACTTACATTATATTTTGCAACTCGCAGTTTGCAGGAAAAAGATTTATTACTATATTCGCCAATATTTGATTTGCTATTTATTTTTACAGGATTTATGATAATATTTTCCGGAAAACTTAGAAATCCTTACGTATGGAAATAAGCCATAACCTTAGCGATAAAGCCCTTCAGGATTACCAACTGGTGCAAAACGCCATTAAAGGTGATCAACGGTCGTATGCTGAACTTATGGGTAGATATCGTGATGCAATATATTTTATGTTGCTAAAAATGGTGAATAATAAAATTGATGCAGAAGATCTTACTATCGAAGCATTCGGAAAAGCATTTCGCAATTTAAGTCAGTATTCTCCAAGTTTTGCTTTTAGTACATGGCTTTTTAAAATAGCATCTAATAACTGTATCGATTTTTTACGCAAAAAAAAGAATGATATAATTTCTCTTGATACACCAAGCGATTCAAGCGATCAAGATCAAAGTATTCCAATTGCAGCTAACGTTCTCGACCCTGAAGAGGCTCTTATTAAAGATCAGAAATTAAGCGTAATGCATTTAATAGTAAGCAAACTAAAGCCACGCTACCGCAATTTGATTGAACTTAGATATTTTAAAGAATACTCTTACGAAGAAATTTCTCAGGAACTCGAACTTCCAATTGGAACAGTAAAAGCACAACTTTTTAGAGCTCGTGAATTGCTTTATAATATTATTAAGAATTCACAGGAAAGTATATAACAATTGACAATTATAAATTGACAATTGATACTATGGAACTAATCAAACGCTTTTTCCCAAAATTCACAAAAGAACAACTGGACGCATTTGAAAAATTAATGCCTCTTTATACTGACTGGAACAGTAAAATAAATGTTATTTCAAGAAAAGATATGGAGAACTTGTATGAAAGGCATGTTCTGCATTCACTTGCAATAGCCCGATTTATAAAGTTCCAGAAAGGTGCCCAAATTTTAGATGTTGGTACGGGTGGCGGTTTTCCTGGTATTCCATTAGCCATTGCATTTCCCGAATCAAAATTTACCCTACTTGATGCTATAGGTAAAAAAATTACTGTTGTAAAAGCTGTTGCCGAAGAATTAAAGCTGAATAATGTTACAGCAATTCACGGAAATGTAATTGAGCTAAAACCTAAATTTAATTTTATTATAAGCCGTGGTGTATGTGCCTTTCCTGAGTTTGTTGCTTTAACCAGAAAAAACATTTCGCACACAAGTGGAATTCAAAAAAATGGAATTATATATTTAAAAGGTGGCGATTTAAAAGAAGAACTCGCCGATTTTAAAAATAAAGTTAAAGTTGAAGATATTTCTAAATGGTTTCCATTAGAATTTTTTGAAACCAAGAAAATTGTTTTTTACACAGTTTAAACCATAGATACAAAAATCAATCTACCCAAATCCCTCAAACGGAATATTCTCCCTAACAAATGCCACAGATATAAATTCTATTGAGGTTGTTAATATGCTAGGAGGTGTAATTTATAAAACAGTTAACAACAATCAGAATAATGTTGAAGTTGATATTTCAAATTTCTAAAAAGGAATTTATTTTGTGAAATTATATAATGGGAATAGTTGTAGAACGGAGAAAATTATGGTGCAGTAATTAATGGGGATTAGAAATCCCTGGCGCAAGTTGAAAACTTGCGCCAAAGTCGGGATTGAGCGGGAAATAGAATACCTACAGTGAAAAAGTACTTCGTTTAGCTCATAATGACAAAAGTGGTAAACAAAAAAACCTCGCAATTTGCGAGGTTTTTTTGTTATTTTGTGTATAATGTTAATTTGCTTTTAATTCTTTAATTGCAGCAATTAATTCTGGAATAACTTTTAAAACATCACCAACTATACCATAATCGGCAGCTTCAAAAATAGGAGCATCGGGATCTTTGTTAACCGCTACTATACATTTTGAAGAACTTATTCCACCCAAATGTTGTATTGCACCAGAAATACCAAATGCAAAATAAAGATTAGGGGCAATAATTTTTCCGGTTTGTCCGGTATGTTCTTCGTGAGTTCTCCAACCTTCGTCGGAAACAGGGCGTGAACAAGCAGTGGCTGCACCTAAAATCTGAGCCAATTCTTCAATACCGCCCCAATTTTCTGGTCCTTTCATTCCTCTACCACCCGAAACAACTATTTCGGCATCATTTAAAAGAATTTTACCTGTTATTTTATTAACTTCTATAACAGTAGTCTTTATGTCAGCATCAGTAATTTCAGGAGTAAAATGCTCGATGTTAGCAGTTGTAGGGTTTTCTACAATACCATATGCATTTTGAGAAAGAGTAATTATTTTCACCTCTGATTTTACTATAACATTAGCAAGTGCTTTTGATGTATATGTTTTTTTAACAATAGTAAAAGGTTCGTAAGAAGTAGGCAAACCAATTACGCCAGATGCTAATCCTGCTTTTAATCTGATAGAAACTCTTGGAGCGATTGCTTTTCCTGTATTATTCTGAGCAAAAACAATGATTTTAGAATTCTCTTTAGCAGCTGCCTGAGCAATTGCCATTGTGTAAGCTTTGTTATCGAGTGTATATAACCGGCAATCTGTAACATTTAACACTTTAGATGCACCGTATGTTCCAAGTTTATTAAGTTCTTCGTCATCTACTTTTCCAATTGAAATAGCAGATACAGTTGTGTTCATTGATTTTGATAAGGCGTGGGCATATGAAATAAGTTCAAAAGTTTGTTTTTTAAACTTTCCATCCCAATTTTCTGCAAAAACTAAAATTGACATATTATATTAAGTTTTTTAGATTTATAAATATTGACACTTTGTTAAATTACCTTTGCTTCGTTATGAAGTAAGTTAACCAATTCTTTTACATTTTCAGGATCTACTTTTTTGCATGCTGCTTTAGCTTTAGGGTAATCAAAGCTTACAAAGTCAGTATATAAATCTGTTGAAACTGGTTCAACAACTTGCAAAGGTTTAGTTTTTGCCATCATAATTCCTCTCATATTTGGGATACGAGCGTCTTTTGCAATACCTTTCTGAACTATTCCAATAAAAGGAGTTGAGATTCCAATAATTTCCTGACCACCGTCAATTTCTCTTTTTAATTTTAATTGATCGCCATCAATATCAATAAAAGATACTGCCGAAACAGATGGGTAATCTAAAAGTTCTGATAACATACCACCAACAGAAGTTCCATTATAGTCACTTGACTCGATACCGCATAAAATAATATCAAAAGAATCTTTTTTAATTATTTCAGACAGTTGTAATGCTACAGAATAAGCATCTTTTGGATCAAGGTTAATTCTGATTGCGTTGTCGGCTCCAATTGCAAGTGCTTTTCTGATTGTTGGCTCAGTTGTGGGCGGGCCAATATTTACTACTGTAATATTTTCAATAGCACCTGCATGTGCTTCTTTTAATTCAATTGCTCTTGTTAATGCAAGTTCGTCCCATGGATTAATTATCCATTGTACACCAGCAGAATCAAATGTTGTATTGTTATTTAAAAATTTGATTTTTGTTGTTGTGTCTGGAACATTACTAATACAAACTAAAATTTTCATTTCTATTCTTCCTTTTTTATATTGTTAATATTAAATTAATCTTTTAAAATAGTTCTTGAAATTACTATTTTCTGAACTTCAGAAGTGCCTTCATAAATTTGGGTAAGCTTTGCTTCACGCATTAATCTTTCAACATGATATTCTGCAACATATCCATAACCACCATGAACCTGAACAGCTTCTGTTGTAACTTCCATTGCCATATCTGCACAATATTGCTTTGCCATTGCACTAGCAAAACCGTAAGGTAAATGTTGATCTTTTAACCAAGCAGCTTTTAAACAAAGGTTACGCCCGTTTTCAATTTTTACTGCCATATCAGCTAATTTAAAAGCAATAGCCTGATGATTTGAAATTTCTGTTCCAAAAGCTTTTCTTTCTTTTGAATATTTTACTGCACGTTCAAATGCTCCTGAAGCAATACCTAAAGCTTGAGATGCGATTCCAATACGTCCACCATCTAAGGTTTTCATTGCAAAAGTAAACCCAAAACCATCTTCTCCAATACGATTTTCTTTTGGAACTTTTACATCGTTAAACATTACAGAATGTGTATCGGAGCTTCTCATTCCCATTTTCTTTTCGTGTGGGCCTAATGTTATGCCAGGAGTGTTTTTGTCAACAATAATTGCGTTAATTCCTTTATGTTTCTTGTCTGGATAAGTTTGCGCAATAACAATATAAGTAGATGCTGAATTCGCATTTGTAATCCAGTTTTTTGTTCCGTTAATTAAATAATGATCGCCTTTATCTTCAGCAATTGTGCGTTGTGAAGTTGCATCCGATCCAGCTTCTGGTTCTGAAAGTAAGAAAGCACCTATTTTTTGTCCGGTTGCTAATGGTCTTAAATATTTTTCTTTTTGAGCATCATTGCCATATGTTTCAAGTCCCCAAATAACAAGAGAATTACAAACAGACATAACAACAGCTACTGATGAATCTACTTTCGAAATTTCTTCCATTGCAAGTACATATGAAACTGTATCCATTCCGCCACCACCCCATTTTGGGTCTGTCATCATACCTAAAAATCCTAATTCAACTAATTTTTTAATACCTTCTGTAGGGAAGATAGCTTTTTCATCTCTTTCAATAACATCGTGTAATAGTTCGCGTTCTGCAAAATCTTTTGCAGCTTGCTGAATCATTTTTTGTTCTTCTGAAAATTCAAAATTCATAATTATAATTTTATTGATTAATAATTCGGGATTTTTATTGTCATAAAATTATAAATAATTTTGGAAACTAAACTGTCTAAAGTCTCTTTTTAACCATAAATACAAATTTGTTTATTTGATTTTTTACAATTTTAGAAGATTGTTGATGTGGAATATGCCCACAGTCAGGGATATATAGAAGTTCGACGTTTTCTTTTACATTTTTCTTAATTGATTCAAGTTGAGCAAATGTACCATAGTTATCAAGTTCTCCTTGTATGGCAAGTACTGGGCAAGTAATTGTTTTTAAGTAGCTTTCAATATTCCATAATCTGAATTCAGGTAACAAACAGGTTTTTGTCCAGCTAGTTATCATTGATTCAGTATTTTGCCCATGGTGCTTTTTTAATATTTTTACCCATTTTGGTTTATTTTCAGAATCTGCTATTAAACATATTCCGTTAACTGAAATATCTTCTATAAAAACATGTGCTGCTTCTGTAATTAATCCAACAACATTTTTTGAAAAAGCACCTGCATAAATTATTGCAATACTACCCCCATCGCTATGTCCGACTATTATTAATTTAGAGTTTTCGAATTTTAATTCCCTTAAAATTGCTGGTAAAAATTCAAGCGCTTCCTTATTTAAAAAATTTATAGTTCTTGGTTCGTTAATTGGGTCAGATTTTCCATAGCCATATCTATCATACATCAAAACAGCACATTTAGTATTATCAGAAATAATTTTTGGAAAGTCGTGCCATTGACTACAACTACCTAGTCCTTCGTGCAGAAAAATTAAAATCGGATTATTCTCTGATATAAATTCTGCATTAATTAACTCATAATATATTTTTTTATTAAGTGCTGATATAAATCCAATTTGCTTATTATCTATTAACATTTATAAACAGGGTTCTAATACCAGTTATAAACAGGGTTCTAATACCAGTTATAATTATAAAATAGCCCAATTTTTTTATTCATCTCCCTACCCTCTTCAAAAAAGAGGGACAATAGGTTGGGCTATTTTATAATCATATTTGGTATAATTCAAAAAATAAATTTCTCAAAAATAATAATTATGACTTAATAAGTCAAAAACACATTAAGCAATGGTTTAATTAAGAAAACTTAATAAAACTCCGGCAGCAACTGCGCTTCCTATAACACCAGCTACGTTCGGACCCATTGCATGCATAAGTAAATGGTTGCTTTTATCATATTTTAATCCTTCAACCTGAGAAACTCTTGCACTTGCAGGAACTGCAGAAACACCTGCGTTACCTATCAGCGGATTTATTTTATTTCCTTCTTTTAGAAAAAGATTAAAAATTTTCACAAACATTACTCCACCGAATGTAGCAATTATAAATGATGCTGCTCCTAAAGCAAAAATTCCCAATGATTCAATTTTTAGAAAAACATTTGCCTGGGTAGATGCACCAACAGTTAATCCTAGAAGAATTGTAACAATATCAATAAGCGGACCGGATGCTGTTAATGCTAAACGTTTTGTGACTCCGCTTTCTTTTAAAAGATTTCCAAAGAAAAGCATACCCAATAATGGTAAACCCGAAGGGACAATAAAACACGTTAACAAAAGTCCGAATATTGGAAATAATATTTTTTCGGTTTGCGAAACTATTCTTGGTGGTTTCATTCTTATTAACCTTTCCTTTTTTGTAGTAAGCAGTCTCATTACCGGAGGTTGAATTAGTGGAACCAATGCCATATATGAATATGCCGAAATAGCAATAGCACCTAAAAATTGGGGTGCAAGTTTAGATGCTAGAAAGATTGCAGTTGGTCCATCTGCACCGCCAATAATACCAATAGCACCCGCTTCATTAGGTGCAAAACCAAGAGCAAGAGCAGCTGCATATGCACCAAAAATTCCTAATTGTGCTGCAGCACCAACTAATACAAGTTTTGGGTTTGAAAGTATATTTGAAAAATCTGTAAGAGCTCCAATTCCTAAAAATATTAGTGGAGGATAAATACCATTTCTTACTCCGAAATACAAATAATTTAAAACACTTCCTTCCTGATATATGCCAACTTCAAGGTTTAACGGGTCGCCTGCTAAATTATGAGATGAATTTAAAATAGGGATATTGCCAATTAGAATTCCAAATCCAATAGGAATAAGTAGTAAAGGTTCAAAACCTTTTTTAATTGCCAGAAAAATAAAAAGCAATCCAACTAAAATCATTATTGCATTACCCAAAGTGAAATTAGTAAAAGAGGTATAACTCATAAAAACCCCTAGCTGCTGCCATATAAAACCAAAAAATCCTTGCTCTTCCATAATTTAATTTGTTATCCAATCACAAAAAGTGTATCACCCTGCATAACAGAATCTCCTTTACTAGCAGTAACATCAATGATTTTACCTGCAACATCACTTTCTATAATATTTTCCATTTTCATTGCTTCTAAAACTAAAAGCTTTTGTCCGACAGAAATCGTATCACCTACTTTCACAACAATATCCAAAATAACACCTGGTAGAGGAGAGTAAATGCTTTTACCACCTTTGGGATTATTGTTAATTACTATTTTTTGTTCTTCAATTTTTGGTGTATCTGTTGATGGAATAGCCTTAGGCAAAACTAATTTAGGGGTTTTAGAAGTTTGAATATCTTTGTCAACTTCAACACTATACATGGTGCCATTAACTTCAACATCTGCAAAGTTATTATCTACGTGTTTTATCTTAACATCGTAATTATTACCATTTATTAAAAACTTGAAATTTTTCATTTTTAGTTTCTTTGAATATGACTTAATCCATAAATTTTTGAACTCCAGGGTGAATAATTTCTGGAAACTTTACTTATTGTTAAATGAAGACTTTCCATATCGTGCAACTCTTGTTTGTATTTATATAAAGCCAGAGCAATAGCTGCATTTAATTCGCCCATTGAGCTGTTTTCAATATGTTCGGCTTCTTTAATTCTACCTTCTTTTAATAAAGATCTTCGCTTCCAGTCAGTAGTAAAAATAAATCCAATGTATTTAAACGATACATATAATATTATTAAAGCTCCAAATACAACTGACATGGCAATTATTGTCATTGCAATTCCAAAGGGATCAAGACGATTAAAGGTTTCTGCCGTTTCTGAAGCAGCCTTACTTACAAGTTCGCCGGTATTTAAAAGAATAAATTGTAACATAATGCATTATTTATAATGGTAAATTAGAATGTTTTTTAGGAGGATTAACTACTTTTTTAGTTTGTAGTGATTGTAAAGCCCTGCAAATTCTAAAACGGGTGTTTCTTGGCTCAATTACATCATCAATATACCCGAATTTAGCTGCGTTATATGGATTTGCAAATTTAGTTCTGTATTCATTTTCTTTTTCAGCAATAAATTTTGCTCTTTCAGCATCGTCTTTTATTGCAGCAATTTCTTTACTGTTTAAAACTTCAATTGCTCCTCTTGGTCCCATTACTGCAATTTCGGCTGTTGGCCAAGCATAATTAATATCGCCACGTAAATGTTTTGACGACATAACATCGTACGCACCTCCATATGCTTTTCGTAAAATAATTGTAACTTTTGGAACAGTTGCTTCACCATAAGCATAAAGTAATTTTGCACCATGAATAATAATTCCGTTATATTCTTGTGCTGTTCCCGGAAGAAAACCCGGTACGTCAACAAAAGTTACAATAGGAATATTAAATGCATCGCAAAAGCGAACAAAACGAGCAGCTTTTCGAGAGGAATTAATGTCGAGTACACCTGCTAAATAACTTGGTTGATTCGCGACTATTCCAACACTCATTCCATTAAAACGAGCAAAAGCTGTAATTATATTTGGTGCAAAGTCGCGCTGTGTTTCAATAATTTCATGATTATCGACAACTGCATGAATTACGTCTTTTACATCATATGGTTTATTCGAGTTCTCGGGTATAATTTCATTTAACGAATCCTCTAACCTGTCAATAGGGTCGTCACAAATTGCAATAGGCGGATCTTCAAGATTATTTTGTGGCAGATAGCTCATTAATTTTCTAATAAGCAAAAGCCCTTCTTCTTCGTTTTCTGAAACAAAATGTGCAATTCCCGATTTAGTAGCATGTACTTTTGCACCACCTAACTGTTCTGTTGTTACATCTTCGCCGGTTACTGTTTTTACAACTTTTGGTCCTGTAACAAACATATAACTAGTGTCTTTTGACATAACAATAAAGTCGGTTAATGCAGGCGAATAAACTGCACCCCCTGCACATGGACCGAATATTGCAGAAATTTGTGGAATTAATCCTGAAGACAGAATGTTACGTTCAAAAATATCTGCATAACCTCCAAGACTTTTAACTCCCTCCTGAATACGTGCACCACCACTGTCGTTAATTCCAATAACTGGAGCGCCAACTTTCATTGCCTGATCCATTACTTTACAAATTTTAGTAGCATAAGTTTCAGAAAGTGAACCGCCAAAAACTGTAAAGTCTTGCGAGAAAACATAGACTAATCTTCCGTCAATTGTGCCATATCCTGTTACAACACCATCGGATAAATAAAGTTCTTTTTCAAGACCAAAATCAGTACACCGATGAGTTACAAACATGTCAAATTCTTCAAAACTGCCTTCATCAAGCAAAATATCTATTCTTTCGCGTGCAGTTAGTTTCCCTTTATTATGTTGGTCGTTTATTCGTTTTTCGCCACCACCAAGTCTGGCCTTAACTCGTAAATCAAGTAATTCTTGTATTTTTTCCTGATTGGTCATACTATACAATAATTTATTTCGTTTTTGTTTTCACATAATTCTATCAAAACTCCTTTTGTTGATTTAGGATGAACAAAGGCAATGTCAAGTCCTTCTGCTCCTCTACGTGGAATTTTATCTATTAACTGAACTCCTTTATTTTCTAATTCTGGTAACGCACCTTCAATTTCTTTTACAGCAAAAGCTAAATGATGAATTCCTTCACCCTTTTTTTCAATAAATTTATTAATTGGACCCTCAGAATCTGTAGATTGAAGCAATTCTATTTTTGTTTGCCCTACCATAAAAAAGGCTGTTTTAACTTTTTGATCAGCAACTTCTTCAATAGAATAACATTTTAATCCAAGTTTTTTCTCGTAAAATGAAATTGATTCTTCGAGATTTGTTACGGCTATACCTATATGTTCAATGTGAGAAATGTTCATAATTGATTTTGTTAATTATGAAACAAAATTATAAAGACATAATGTTTATAAAAATGATATTATATAGGTAAAAACCGTGTGTTTAGGCAGGTTTTAGAGAAAGTCAGGATTAAAAAAATTGATTAATATTGAACTAAAAAATAGTTAATAAACAAGGAATGGGTTTATTAAATTTCAGAAACAAATATCTAAATAAGGAAAAAACACCAATCGTGTAAGTGTCACAAAATAAGCTTAAAAAGCAATTAATGTAAGGAATAATTAATTCTTAATATTATGCTATATTGTTAAATATATCTATTAGTCGAAAATTTTAAACTAATGTTTTTTAGTATTGTTTTTTAAAATTGATCAGAAGATTGCAAAAACTCGTTTTTTAACTTTAAATAATCATCAATAATTTCTTTTACAATTATTGCAGCTGGTTTAATTTCGTGAATCATTCCTGAAATTTGTCCGATTTCCATTTCGCCCTCATCTTCATTACCTTCAAACATTCCCATTTTGGCTCTACCGCGACCAAGTAATTCTGATAATTCCTGTGTACTTGCTCCTTCGTTTTGTTTTTGCTCTACTTCGAAAAAGAATTTGTTTTTTATTAATCTAACCGGAACAAGTTTTTTTAAGGTAAGTAAAGTATCTCCGTCCTTTACTTCAATAATTTTATTTTTAAAATTTTGATGTGCAGAAGATTCAACAGACGCAACAAATCTGCTCCCTATTTGAACTCCGTCTGCACCTAGGGCCATTGCCCCAAGCATTGTTCTTCCATTGCCAATACCACCTGCAGCAATAACAGGAATAGAAACAATTTCTTTTATCATTGGAATAAGAACCAATGTTGTGGTTTCTTCTTTACCGTTATGTCCACCTGCTTCAAACCCTTCTGCCACTATAGCATCAACGCCGGCTTCTTCACATTTTTTAGCAGATTTGGTATTTGCAACAACGTGAACAACAGTAACTCCATTTTCTTTCAAAATGTTTGTCCATTTTGCCGGATTACCAGCTGAGGTAAAAACAATTTTAACCTTTTCTTCTATTACAATTTTTATAAAGTCTTCTGTATAAGAAAATATTAAGGGAATATTTACTCCAAAAGGTTTAATTGTTGCAAGTTTACATTTTTTAATGTGAGTTGTTAAAATTTCTGGTGTCATTGAACCAGATCCAATCAAACCAAGCCCACCAGCGTTACTAACAGCCGATGCTAATTCCCATCCACTGCACCAAATCATTCCAGCCTGAACAATTGGATACTGAATATTAAAAAGTTGACATATTTTATTCATAACGTTTAAATTACTGTTATTGAGTGTACAAATATATAATTATTTGTTTTTTATAATATCAAAAGAGAATAGAAATTCTAAAATTTTAATATTTACATTACCTTTGCGGTAATATGAAAATTGTTGTTAACACAAGATTACTTCAAAAGGGCAATTTAGAAGGTATTGGCTGGTTTACTTATGAAACTTTTAAAAGAATCACAAGGAGTCATCCCGAACATCAATTTTATTTTTTATTTGATCGTCCGTATTCTGATGAATTTATTTTTTCAGAAAATGTTACACCATTAGTATATGGACCACCTGCCCGTCACCCTTTTTTATATTATATCTGGTTTGAGTGGGTTGTACCGCGTGTTTTAAAAAAGGTAGGTGCCGATTTATTTATAACTCCTGATGGTTACAGTTCACTTTCTGCAAAAACTCCGATTCTGCAAGTTGTTCACGATATAAATTATGCACATTATCCCCAATATATACCTTTTGTTGCAAGAAAATATTTGGAAATATATTTCCCAAAATTCATAAAAAAGGCTGATAGAATTGCAACTGTTTCAGAATTTTCAAAGCAGGATGTTATTAAGCATTATGGTTATGATGCGGCTAAAATAGATGTTGTTTATAATGGAGCAAATGAAATGTACGGACCGGTTTCTGATGAGGTTGCTACTCTTACTAGAAAACAATATTCAGATGGGAAACCGTATTTCTTTTATGTTGGCGCCTTACATCCACGGAAGAACATTATAAATCTGTTAAAGGCATTTGATATATTCCGAGCAACAACAAAGATACAGATGAAAATTGTTATTGTTGGTAAGGTATATTGGTGGAATGATGAAATGGAAAAAGAGTATAAAAAAATTGTACATAAAGAAGATATTGTTTTTGTTGGCAGAGTTGAAACAGATGTGTTAAAGAATCTTTTAGCATCATCGCTTGCTGTTACTTACGTTTCTTTATTCGAAGGATTTGGAATTCCTATAGTAGAAGCAATGTATAGCGAAGTGCCTGTTATAACATCAAACACATCATCGATGCCTGAAGTTGGTGGAGATGCAGCACTTTATGTAAATCCTTTCAGTGTTGATTCAATTGCTGATGCTATGAAGGATATTTATTACAATAAAGATTTGAGAAAAACTTTAGTCGAGAATGCAAAAATTCGCAGAAAAGAATTTACCTGGGATAAATCTGCAGAACGATTATGGCAAAGTGTAGAAAAGCTAATGACGAAAACAGGAAAATAAATCACAAATGATATTATTCTAATGTAATCAATCCAGTTGATGATTCTACCATATCGCCAACTTTTACATTCACCTTTTGTATCTTACAGTTCTTTGTTGCGAATATTCTATTTTCCATTTTCATTGCTTCAATAATTATAAGCACCTCGCCCTTTTTTAATTCATCACCCTCGTTTACACTAATTTTAATTACCTTGCCAGGCATTGGTGAAGTAATTGTGTTAGTATCTTCTACAAAATCTTCTAACCTGAAAACAGAATAATCTTTACTTAAAATGTCTTTTCGTAACAAATTAAATATATGACTATGACAACTTAAAAAAGCATTTCCTTTTGTGTCTTCAGAAATATATGTTGTATAAAAAAACTCTTCCATATAAAATGCAAGTTTTCCTTCAGAATTTTCTTTTAAAGTGGCATGATAAATTTTTCCTTCAATATTAAAAGTATATTCATTCTTTTTAGGACATTCGATCCCAATATAATATTCTTTTTCAGCAAACAGAATTTTTATTTGCATCACTTCACGCCAATAGCCAATAATGTTCCATATATTATGCTCATCTGAATAATGTTTGCGTTCCTGAATATCCTTGTTATTTAGGGTATATAGGCTATATGCAATAAGGGGTACGTGAGCAGGAATATCATTCTTCTCTTTGTTAATTCCTTCTATTATCAGTGGTGTATACTGATCACAAAACTTAGTGGAAATAGTATTTTGAATAAATGATTCGTTTTGTAACAATGCAATTAAATAAGTAATATTTGTTTTTATACCATGTATTACAAACTCATGCAACGCATTTATCATTTTCTTTGTAGCAAGATCGCGGTTATTGTCCCATACTATAAGCTTGCAAATCATTGGATCGAAAAAACTCTTTATTTCTGTACTCTTTGCAATACCAGTTTCAATTCTAATATCAGGAATTGTTGGAGTTTTATATAAAAACATTTTACCGGGTGAAGGCAAGAAATTATTAGAAGGATCTTCTGCATATATTCTGCATTCTATTGAATGTCCGTTTTGTTTTACATCTTCTTGTTTTAAACGTAGTTGATTACCTGCAGCAATATGAATTTGTTCTTCAACAATATCAATTCCGGTTACCATTTCTGTAACAGGGTGCTCAACTTGAATTCTTGTATTCATTTCCAGAAAATAAAAATTAAGATCTTTATCAACCAGAAATTCAATAGTACCTGCATTGTTATAACCAATTGCCTTACCAATAGTAACAGCCGCTTCGCCCATTTTATGACGAACCTCTGGAGTTAAAGTTGGTGATGGAGATTCTTCAATAATTTTCTGATAACGGCGTTGAAGTGAACATTCACGCTCAAAAAGATGAATTACATTTCCGAAATTATCCCCTAAAACCTGTATTTCAATATGACGTGGCTCTTCAATAAATTTTTCGATGTAAACAGTCTCGTCGCCAAAATAAGATTTTGCTTCACGACTTGTTGATTCAATTGCTTCAGCAAGTTCTGATTCGCTATAAACTATTCTCATGCCCTTGCCGCCACCACCTGCGGCAGCTTTTACCAATAATGGAAAAGCTATAGTTTTTGCTGCAGAAATAAGAGTTTCAACAGTTCCTGTAATACCTTCGGTTAGCGGAACATTTAATGTTTTAACAAAGTTACGCGCTTCAATCTTATTACCCATTATTCTCATCGACTCAGTATTTGGGCCAATAAAAACTATTCCTGCTTTATTGCATTCATTTACAAACTGAGAATTTTCTGCCATAAAACCATAACCAGGATGAACAGCATCGCAGCCATAACGTTTTGCAACGTCAATGATTTTACCAATATTGAGATAAGTGTCGCTTAGCTCAACTTCGCCGATACAATATGATTCATCTGCAAAACTAACATGTAGCGATTCTTTGTCAACTTCGGAATATATAGCAACAGTTGCAATACCTAATTTTTTTGCAGTTTTCATTACTCTTACTGCTATTTCGCCTCTGTTCGCTACTAATATTTTTTTAAATAATTTCATTTTAAGCTAAATTTATTTCCTATTCAATATTGTTACAATTTACTAACCCAATTAGGTTTTCTTTTTTCTAAAAACGCTGCCATTCCTTCCTGTCCTTCTTCAGAAGCACGAATATCGGCAATTACTTTTGCTGTATAATCATGAGATTCATCAAACGATAACACATTGCAAACATCATAAATTAATTTCTTACAATGCGCAATTGCTTTTGGTCCGCTGGTTCTTAATAATTCAATTACTGAATTAACTTGTTCTTCCATCTTCTCAGTATTATCAAAAGATTTATTCACAAGTTTATATTGTTCTGCTTCTTTTCCTTTTATTCTTTTACCAGTAAGCATTAAATCCTTTGCACCATATTCACCAACCCTTTTTATAACATAAGGCGAAATACAAGCGGGAACAATACCAATTTTAACTTCGCTTAATGAAAAAGTAGCACTATCTTCGCAATAAGCCATATCGCATGCTGATAAAAGTCCGTTTGCTCCACCAAGCGCTACACCATGTACCATTGCAATAGTTGGTTTTTTACAAGTATAAATTGCATAAAAGCATTTCGAAAGTTTTTTGCTTTCGCAAAAATTCTCTTCATAGCTTTGTTTTGCTACATCTCTCATCCAGTTTAAATCTACACCTGCACAAAACGATTTTTCGCGACCACGAAGAATAACAACCGAAATTTCTGGCTCGTTGTTAACTGATTCAAAAAACTCAGTTATCTCGGCAATCATTATATCATTAAAAGCATTATGCACATTTGGTCGATTCATCCAAACTGTTGCAACATTTTTTTCTAATGTTATTTCAAGACTATTATATGTTTTCATTACATTAAATATTTACATTCTGAAAACACCAAATTGTTGCTCAGGGAACTTTTGATTTAATGACATTGCAATTCCCATTGCTAAAACTTTGCGGGTATCAACAGGATCAATAACTCCATCGTCCCAGAGACGGGAAGTGCTATAATAAGCAGAACCTTCGTGTTCGTATTTTTCTAAAATACTTTGTCTTAATTTATCAACTTCTTCTTCGGGCATTGTTTGACCTCTTTCGGCAAGTTGATCTTGTTTTACCTGAATAAGAACACCTGCTGCCTGCTCACCACCCATTACTGAAATTTTCGCATTTGGCCACATATTTAATAAACGTGGTTCATAACCTCTTCCAGCCATAGCATAGTTTCCAGCACCATTCGAGCTTCCAAAAACTAAAGTAAATTTAGGAACATTGGCATTAGCAACAGCGTGCACCATTTTCGCACCATTACGAGCTATACCTCCTCTTTCATATTCTTTTCCAACAATAAATCCTGTAATATTCTGCAAAAATAATATTGGAGTTTTTCTTGCGCAACAAAGTTCAATAAAATGAGCTGCCTTTAATGATGATTCTGAAAACAAAACACCATTATTTGCAACTATACCTATAGGATATCCCATTATTCTTGCAAAACCAGTTACAATTGTTGGCGCATAACGAGCTTTAAATTCGTGAAATTTACTGCCATCAACAATACGCATAATAATTTCTTTGGAATCAACTGGTTTTTTTAAATCAATTGGGGCAATGCCATAAAGTTCTTCAGGATCGTAGTATGGTTCCTCAATTGGAGCAATATCTAAAATTTGTTTATCTGAAGCTTTAAGAGTTTCAAAAATATTTCTGCAAATCTGAATTGCATGAACATCATTTTCTGCAAAATGATCGGAAACACCTGATATTGCAGTATGAACATCAGCTCCGCCTAATTCTTCTGCTGTAACAACCTCTCCCGTTGCTGCTTTTACAAGCGGCGGACCACCGATAAATATTGTTCCTTGTTTTTTTACAATAATGGTTTCATCGCTCATTGCAGGCATATAGGCTCCACCAGCTGTGCATGAACCCATTACAATTGAAAGCTGTGGAATTCCTAAAGCAGACAACCGAGCCTGATTAAAGAAAAATCTTCCAAAATGATATTTATCCGGAAAAACATTAGCCTGATCGGGTAAGAAAACTCCACCAGAATCAACCATATACACACAAGGCAAATGATTTTCTAAAGCAATTTCTTGTGCACGAACATGTTTTTTTATAGTTTCTTTCATATATGTTCCGCCTTTTACTGTGGCATCATTTGCAACAATAACGGCTTCTTTGCCATGAATTATTCCTATTCCGGTTACAATTCCAGCGCTAGGAAACTCATTTTCATACATTCCATATGCAGCAAGTGGCGATAATTCCAAAAATGGAGTATTTGGATCAATTAGTAAATCGATGCGTTCGCGGGCAAGAAGCTTTCCACGCTCTTTGTGCTTTTTAACAGCCTTTTCGGAACCACCGTTTTTAACGGTTTTTAAAACATCTTTATATTGATTTAATAATTTAAGATAGGCTTCTTTATTGCTCTTAAACTCATCAGAGTTTACGTCAATTTTAGTTTCTAATCGATACAAGGTAATTTAATTTTTTGGTTAAATAATAATGATTAGCAAACCTACCTAAATTTTCTAAAAAACACAAATCACAAGCGTTAATGAATATGTTTTTCAGCAGAGTTTTATTGATGTGAATGTCTATTTTATTTAACAAAAACATATTTTCACCTCATTTAGAATTTCTTAATAAAAAAATCTTTAATTTTATTGCGTAATTAAAATCTTAAAAAACAATCAATATGGCATTCATTAAAATTCTATCATTCTTGATTTTGATTTATGGGATCGTTGGTTTGGTTCTTTCGTTTGCTTTAATTAATGGTAAAGACAAATACGGAAACGCTACCGGAGAAAAAAAGAAAATAGTTTTTCCATTTCATAAAATTGCATTAGGTGTTGGAGCAGTAATATTTTTTATTGCTATGGTAATTGTTAGAATCGGGGCTCAGGATGCTGGTGTTATGGTAACCCCAAGAGGAGTTCAAAACGAAGAATTACATACAGGCTGGCACGTAATTATGCCTTGGAATGAAATTTATATTATGGATAAAACTCTTTGGGTATACACTTGTGCTCATAACTCAAAAGAAGGACAAAAAAGAGATGCTGATGCAATCTGGGCACCAACAAAAGATGGGATAAAAATGGGATTCGATGTTTCTGTCTCATGGAGAATTATTCCTGATGAAGCAAGCTGGATTTATGCAAATGTTTCTGAAAATGACGGTGGCTCTTCGGGTAGATATTACTGGTTAGAAGAAAATGTAATTCGTCCTAAACTAAAATCTGCACTGGCTTTAACAGTTAGTAATTACACACCTATTGAAGTGTATTCTACTAAACGTCAAGAAATACAGGATAATATTATTACTAGAATGAGAGCCGAAGTAAAGAAATTTAAACTTACAATTGAGCAAGTTGACTTAAGAGAAGTTTTTTATAACGAGGAGTATGAAAAATCTATTAATTCAAAAAAACTTGCAGAACAAGAAGCATTACGTTTAATTGAAGTTACAAAGCAAAAAGAAGAGCAACTAAAACAAGCAGAAATTGAAAAAAACATAGCTATTCAAAAAGCTGAGGGAGAAGCTAAAGCACTTCAGATTAAAGGAACTTCAATTGC
>CAILUD010000146.1 GCA_903837285.1 uncultured Bacteroidota bacterium
ATTATTTTAAAATTTCAAATTATTTTTATCAAAGAGGGGTCATAATGTTTATACGTAAATTTCATCAGTTCAAATTAAGATTGTCCCAGCGGGACAATATGTTTATAGAAAAATTAATTCTCAAAGATAAGCTCCAGCGGAGCTTAATATTTTTATTCATACCATTCAAATAAATATTGAGAATCAAAATCCACATCAAATTTAGCTAGTAATTCTAAATATTCATCCTTGAAAGAATTTCGTTTATGGTGTTCCTCCTGATTTAAAATATAATTTATTACGGTTGTTAATTGTAAATGAGAATGGGTAAATGATCCAAAGCCCTCTTGCCAATAAAATTTGTAGTTAGTGAATTTCTTATCTTTAATAAAGATCGATGTAGAAGTCTTTATATCTCTTACCAAATCTGAAATACAAATATTTGGTTTAAATCCGATAAAAATATGGGTATGGTCGGGCATACAATTAATAGCTAAAAGTTTTTGTCCATGATTTGTTACAATTCCAGTAATATATTTTTGCAATTCCTCTTTATGCTTTTTCTGAATTAAGTTTTCCCGGTTCCTTACTGCAAAAACAATATGAACATACATTTGAGAATAAGTGTTTGCCATAGTATCTTGTATTTATTAATTTACATTCAGCTACTCTGTAGCTGAAAAGTATTATTTTATTTTTTTATAAACATTATGCTACTACGTAGCATGAAATTAGATTTTATATATTTTAATAAAATTAGCATAAAAATGAAACTTTTTAACATACAACCAAGCAGTATCAACAATATCTATTTTTTATTTCTCTTTTTATTTAACCATTTTTGAGCTTTATAACAAAGAAACGCAGATCCAGCACCTACCAATGCCCCAACTGCAACATCGCTTGGATAATGAACTCCCAGATGCATTCGCGAATAACCAACTGATGATGCCCACAAATATGATGGCGCTATAACATACCACTTAGGAAATGCTAAACTTAATGAAGTAGCTGTTGAGAATGCCTCTGATGTATGTCCAGATGGAAATGATTTACTACCTGCAGAAGACATTTTTTCAATATCTGGATAAGTTTTAAATGGACGTTCACGATTAATTGAATACTTCATAATGACTGTAATTCCAGAAGTTAAAATAAGTGAAGTTCCAAGTAATAGTCCTTTATGTTTAATTGTACTATCATTCATTATTAAACCAGTTCCCAAGACTACTGAAGGAATTCCAAAGCTAACTATACCAGTAGTATTTGAAATAAACTGAAAACCACCATCAAGATTTTTATTTCTGTTTAAATTAATATCACGTAATAATTCAATATCTGTATTCTGCGAGAAGCAATTAAATGAAAGCATTAACAATATATAAAATAATATTATTCTCATAGTTAATAAAAATTAATAGATGCTGAAACAAGTTCAGCATGACGATGTAAAATAATTTGAGAAATTAACATTTATGAAAATATTTTAAAAGCAGTTTTAAATATAATTTTAAAATCTGTAGCAAAACTTTGATTTTTTATATACTTTAAATTTAATTCCAACTTATGAGGCATAATTTTTTCGACATACATTTTTTCTGCATCATCTGATTCTGCAAGTATTTTATTTTCCTCAATATACTCAATAGAAGCATAATCGGTAAGTCCGGGACGAACAGACAAAACATGTAATTGTTCTTTGTTATATAGATTTACATATTTCCTGACTTCCGGGCGCGGTCCAACAATACTCATGTCGCCTAGAATAATATTAAACAATTGCGGCAATTCATCTAATTTAAATTTACGGATAAATTTTCCAAATCCTGTAATTCTTTTGTCATTTGTTCCGACAGTAATAAGACCTTTTTTATCAGAACCTACAAACATTGTACGGAACTTCATTAATTTAAAATCACAATTGTTTTTACCTACACGATTCTGAAAATAGAAAAAGCCACCCCTGCTTTCAAAATTAATTATTATAGAAATAACAAGCATAATTGGCAATAAAACCAATACTGCAATTGTAGATAAAAATATGTCGGTAAATCTTTTTAACATTATATACCAATTTCTTCGAATACGGAATCTTTTACAGCGTTTATAACTATTTCAATCATATCATCAGTTAAATCATAATATACAGGCAAAGATATTTCGCGACTGTAATTATCAAAAGCTACAGGATAATCTTCAATTTTAAAACCTCTGCTTTTATAAGCAGTAAGCATTGGTAATGGCTGGAAATGAACATTTACAGAAACATCTTTATCAAATATTTTTTGAATAATTGAATCACGTTGCTGTTCTGTAATATTGTTAATTCGCAACAAATAAACATGATAAGAAGAAATTCTGTTCTCATCTTCATAAACAGGAAGCTGAGCCCATGTCATTTTTGAAAATGCTTTTGTATAGCAATCAAAAATATATTTACGTTTTACTAATGTATCAGTCTTATATCTGTCAATTTCAATTAATCCAATTGAAGCCAGAATATCTGTCATATTTGCTTTATATCCTGCATCAATAACATCATACCGCCATGCACCTTTTTGTAATTTCGAAAACGCATCTTTACTTTGTCCGTGCAAAATCATTATACTAAAATATTTATATAATGCCTCACAATCAAAGCTATCAGGTAAGTTTAAGCAAATTGAACCTCCTTCGGCTGTTGTTAAATTTTTAATTGCATGAAAAGAAAACACAGTAATATCAGTTAATGCACCTGAATTATTATTTTTATAATATGCCCCGAAAGAGTGAGCAGCATCAGCCATAATAAGAATTCGACCAAGTTTCTTTTGCTCATCATTATTTGCAACAAATAAATTTTTAACTTCAGGTATATTTACCAAATTATTTATTGCGTCATAATCACAAGTTAAACCAGCCATATCAACCGGGATAATCACTTTTGTTTTTGAAGTAATTGCTTTTTTGATTGAATCAACAGATACTGTGAAATCATTTGGATCTACATCAACCATAACTGGTGTTGCACCGCAATGAACAATAACATTTGCCGAAGCACAATAAGTATAAGCAGGAACAATAACTTCGTCGCCCTCGCCTACACCAAACCAACGAAGAACTAATTCTAAACCGGCAGTTGCAGAATTTAAAGCAATAGTATTTTTACAACCACAATATTCAGTTACTTTTTTCTCAAATAATTTAGTTTTCGGACCAGTTGTTATCCATCCTGATTTTAAAGTATCAACAACTTCATCAATTATTTTCTGGTCTATTCTTGGGGGGGAAAATGGTATCATTTCAGTTAAAAGTTTAAAGTTAAAAAGTTGAAAGTATAAAGCTAAAAGTTGAAAGTTAATTTTTTAATCATGTAACAATTTCCTTTTTATTAGTTTTTAAAGATACAAAGAAACTATAAAAGAATGCAAAAAACACAACTCCTGCCTGAGTATTTAGCATTGACTCAGTTAAAAAATTTAATGCAACAACAAATACAAAAGTCATTAATAGCCAATTTTTTGTTTTTATAGAATTAATAAATGGCATAAGAAATAATAATAAAAGTAAAAAAATCCCTGCTATTCCTTGCCCTATAAAAGTTTCTAAAAACTGACTATGTGCATTCAATTTATTTTCAAAAGCCCCTGTCATATTACGGACTTTATATTCCATCATTAATTCATCTTTAATATCACCTGTGCCAACTCCAATTGCGTAATTTGATTTAATAATATAAGTTGCAGCTTCATATATCAAAACTCTAACACCATTACTTTCAGATGTTGTAACATTCTGCTCAGCAGTTGCTACCGATTTCGAAACTGTCTCAAAACGCATATTCTGAGTTAATGAAAACCAAATTTGAAATACTGCAAACAATAATATTAAAGAGGCAAATATTCGTTTATTATTTTTGAATAAAGCCGGAAGCGACATGGCCATTAATGTAACAAAGAAAATTATAATGCCTGCTTTAGAGGAAAGCATATAAATAAATACTGAAAATAAAATAATTAGAATGACAAATAATGATTTTAAAAACTTACTTATTTCGGATTCATCATAGAATAAATATTTCAAAATAACAGCTAAAGAAAAGCATATATACATTGCAAAATAAGTAGGATGATGAACTATAGATAACTTCATATAAAAGAAATTATTTACATTATTTGTATAATACTCATAAAAAGCAGCACCAACACAAACAAACATTGCAATAGTTGTTCCTGTAACAAAGGTCAACAATACTGATTTACGTTTTTGTTCAGTCAGGAAATCTGACAGAAAAAACACTAATGGAAATATAATCATTGTGAGCTTTACCTCTATATCGAACCAGCCCGCATGCATATTTGAAGAATAAAGCAAACCAATTAAATGCAATAAAAAGAAAGTAACTAAAATAATAAATACGGGATTTTTAATTGCAGACTTAGCATTATGCAACCATGGTCCAGACATTAGCCATGACAAAACAAATAACATAATAGCATAAACAGTAATTTTATGTGACAAAGGCATTAGGAAAGCAACTAATAAACTGCTATAAAAAAAGATATTATTTGTAACTGTTTTATACATTAAATAAAGGTTTCAACAAGTTTATTACAAATAAATTCTGCAGCTTTACCATCACCAAATATTTGAAGATATTCCAAATCAGGTTTAGAGTAAAACAACTTCCATGCTTCCATTATTTTATTAAAATCTGCATCGCAAATAATTGCATTTCCATTTTTAACAATCTCCACCCATTCAGTCTCTGAACGTAAAATAATGCAAGGTTTTTTGAAGAAATATGCTTCTTTCTGAACTCCACCTGAATCGGTAAACACAAGTTTAGCATTAGATTCTAACTGTATCATATCGAAAAATGAAACAGGTGGTGCTATAATTATATTCTTATTAATAGTAATTAAATTGTATAAATCATCACCAATATTTTTCTTTAGAATATTTGAAGTTCTTGGATGTAATGGTATAAAGAATGGGATTGAGTAATCTTTATTAATCTTTATTATAGCTTCGAATATTTGTTTTAAACGAACAGGATTATCTGTATTGTTATCGCGATGAATTGTTGCTAGTACAAAATTATTTTTCTCTAATTTATATTTCTCTATAACATTAGACTTAGTTGCTGATATTGCAGAAAAATATAGACTATTATCATACATTACATCGCCGCAATGAAACACACCAGGATTATCGATATTATAAGGCATTTTAGCATTTATTTTAAATCCTTCTCGTTCCAAATTACTAATTCCAGTTTCGGTTGGAGAAAACAATAATGTTGATGCATGATCGCAGGTTATTCTATTAATCTCCTCGGGCATGCTTTTATTAAATGACCGTAAGCCAGCCTCAACGTGAGCAACAGGAATATGTAATTTTGCAGCAGCAACAGCAGCAGCTAATGTACTATTTGTATCACCATAAACCAATACAACATTTGGTTTTTCTGAAAATATTATGCTCTCAATACCCTTTATCATTTCGGCAGTTTGAACTCCATGAGAGGCACTTCCAACATTTAAATTATATTTGGGCTTAGGTATTCCCATTTCTGTAAAAAAGACTTCTGACATATTCTCATCGTAATGCTGACCTGTATGAACAATAACATCTTCTATCTTGTCAGAAAAATGATTTTTAATTGCTCTGCTTATAGCAGCTGCCTTAATAATCTGAGGACGGGCACCTATAATATTTAAAATCTTAAGCATTTTATTTTATAATGTTATGATAAATGACTTTCAAACTTCAAAACTAATTCATTTTATTAATTTAATTAGTTAAAAACTCTTTAAATTCTTTTGCAATTATATCGCGATTAAAATTCTTAAAAACATAATCATACGCATTTTCAGCAAGATTAGAATAAAGTTGTTTATCGTTATACAAAAACATTATTTTTTCGGCAAGATCTTTTTCATTTTCGGGTTCAAAATAAAGCCCACACTTACCAGTATTTATGAATAATTCACGAGCTTCGCCGTCAACACCAAGTATTATTGGCTTTTTCATATTCAGGCTTTCGAAAATTTTAGATGGGATAGCTCCTAAAAACAAATCTAATTTTTTAAGTGGAATAACAGATGCGTCAATCGACTTAATCACTGCAGGCATTTCCAATTTTTTAAATGCAGAAATAAAAAGCACATTTGAAAGATTAAGTGTTTCTTTCATCTTTAAAAGCTCTTCTTTAACTGGCCCTTCACCTGCTAAAACAAAAATAATATTTGAATCTTTTAATATCGAAGCAGCTTTTAGAATAACTTCCAAACCCTGTGCATGCCCTATTATTCCTCCATAAAATATTACAAATTTATCTTTATCAATTCCAAGTCGTAACCTTATATCTTCATATTCCTTTAATGGATCAAAGAAATTTGTGTTAACTCCATTACGCAACCAAAATATTTTCTTTTTTGGAAATCTATCAGAAATACTTTTTACAATTCCTTGTGTTTGTCCGCTAATAAGCTCAGAATGCTTGTACATAAATCGCTCTAAACTACCAGCTAATTTAAGAAACATGCGATTTGTTACCAAACCCAATTTCTCTGCACTTTCTGGCCATAAATCTGAAACATTGAAAAGCAATTTACTACCTTTTAGTTTTTTTAGCAACCATGCTGTAATACCTAAAAACAAAGGTGGAGATTCACAAATTATAAGGTCAAACTTTCCTAATCTAAACCAACCGTACCAGAATGAACTCCAAACAAAAGAAAAATAATTTAACAACCTTAAAAATATCGAACTACTTTTTCTTACAAATATCCAGGTACGATGTACTTCAATGCCCTCAATAACCTCTTTTACTTTTCGCTTACCACGATATCCCTCATAAATTTCCTGATGCGGATAATTAGGTAATGCTGTTAAAACAACAATCTCATCACCCATTTGCTTTAATCTTATTGCAAGCTCGGATAATCGGTTTTGTGGAGCACCAATCTCAGGAGGATAATATTGTGTTAATAACAGTATTTTCATTAAAGAATATTAAAACTTTGCTTAAGATTATTTACATAATTTAAAATTGAATCACTGAATATTGCTCGTTTAGAAATGATTTTTCTATTCTCATTAAAAGCTGCTAGCTTTTCTGGAATATGATTTAAAAAATCTTCTTTTGTCGTAAAAATTACACCATTTTTCCCATTCACCACCCATTCTCTGTTTGCTGGCAAATCAGACAATATTGGAATACAACCATATGCCATAGCTTCTAATAGCGACACTGAAGTGGAATCTGAAGTTGGTAAAGAAAAATAATAAGTTGATCTTTTATATATTTCATTTTGTTGCGAAGCAGATAAAAATCCTTTAAATTCGATTCTGTCACTTAATCCAATATTTTTAGTAATCTCAATTAATTCGTTACGCATTGAACCATCATTAGCAATAATTAATTTAAGATTTTCATTCTTGAATGCCATGGCTGCAAAAGCATAAATAACATTATCAATATTGTAATTCTCGGTTAAAGCACGATTTGAAAAGCACAAATTAATATCTTTATCCTCAATTTTAGCTTCTGGCAGATAGTCCAAACCAAAAGGGAAAGTAATACATTTAGTTTTAGAAAGTTTTAAAATAACATCAGACATATATTCTGAATCTGAAGTAACAACATTTGCTTTATTCAAAGAATATTTTGTAATTAACTTATACAAAAAACTTCTGTTAGGAGTTACCAAAATATCAGTTCCCCAAGCAGATTGAACTAGAGTAAACTTAACACCGAATATACTACGTATTAATGCTGCTATAAATCCATGACTGGTAATATAATGAGCATTTACAACAGCAGGATTTATTTGTTTTATCAGTCGTTTAAAAAGAAAAAGTTTTTTTAATAAAGCAACATTTCCTCCATCGGGATT
Organism: uncultured Bacteroidota bacterium; assembly: GCA_903837285.1. GTDB lineage: Bacteria > Bacteroidota > Bacteroidia > Bacteroidales > GWA2-32-17 > GWA2-32-17. The sequence goes on from CAILUD010000146.1 coordinate 7,863, forward strand.
TAGCTTTAAGTTTAATGTTACAATATTTGATTCCGGAATAATTTTTAAAATATCAGAATGAACACCAAGAGGTGAAAGAATATAAACATCGAAATGTTTTACCAATTCCTTAGCCCATTTAAGCATGTGAACACTTTCTGCGTTTCCAAACAAAAGATACTTGGGCTTATTCATGAAACAAAGATAAAATAAGTTGATTTAACTTTAGTACCTGCATGCTTCTGTGATGCTCAAGTATTAATTCTTCATTAAACTTAAGACTCTCATTATTTTTCCATAGTTTATATGCTGATAAAATGGCATTAGCTATTTCATTTTCGTTATCAAATGAAGCAACAAAACCTGCATTACAATCAGAAATTAATTTAGCAGCTACATCATTTTTATCAATTGCTGCAATAATTGGTCGCATTGCGCCAAGGTAATCGAATATTTTACCAGAAAAAAGTCCTTTAAATCCATTTCCTGGCTGTACCAGAAGCAATGCATCAGAAGATTTTAGCTTTGGAATTATCTGTTCATATTCTACTCTTTCAAAACAATTAACTGTATTTTTTAATACTTTTGGTATTATTATTCCACCGCTAACACCCAAGAAATTAACAATTGGAGTTTCAATTTGCTTTGTTTCAATTAAACTATTTAAAGCATTAAAAAAGTGCGATGGATTCCTGTCAGCATAGAATGTTCCAGCATAAGTAATTGTAAATTTATTATTCGCTTTTTTAATACTTCCTGGTTTAAAATCAAATCCATTTCTGATTTCGGAAAATATTATTTTGCTATTTGTTGATTTAATCTTAAGATCATCAATTATTGGCTCGGAGACTGTGGTTATTATATCTGCTGACTTTAATACTCTTTTTTCAAGATTATCATACCTGCTTCTGATTTGCTCATTTACAAAAGGATTTGCAGATAATGCATCTCGTAAATCGGCAATGAATTTAACTTCAGGAAATTCAGCCTTAATTTTAATTGCAACTTCAAGAGGTTCTTCTACAGGAAAACTGGCAATAACAATAGTTTGAGAATCATGTTCAATAATTTCTTTTAGCTTTTTGTAAGCCCCTTTTTGCCAAGATGAATATTCCGGAATATTTAAAGAAATTATAATTTTATTCCATAACGCTTTTAGCTTATGTACTAAATAAGAACTATGTTTTTTAAACGTTGCAAGCTTTAAAAACTGAGAATTCTTAACATAATACACTTTAACATTCTCTGGTAATTCGACATTTTCAGAGCCATCAGAATATAGAGTAACAACTGATACATTAAATTTATCTTTATCCAAATATTTTGCAAAAGCAATCATTCTGTTACTTGCAACCGACAGTATTGGCGGAAAGTAAACCGATAACAAAATAACATGAATTTTATTTTCAGATTTCATTATTCTGTTAATATTTTTGCAAGTTTATTAATGTTTTCTTTTGAAAATTCACGAATTACAAAATCTCTTCCCTTAATATTTAACTCTAATTTACCTGATTTGAATTTATCTAAAAGTTCAGTCAAACCAGACTTGATTTCTTCAATATTCTTAGCTAAAATAGAATTATCAATTGGATAATTATAAACAACATACCTACTATAGAGCAATGACTCAAGAACGAAAAATGAAAGTCCATCATGCTTTGGAAAACGAATAGAAATAACAGTATTTTCAAAAACCGGTTTCATGTCCTTTATCCAACCAAGTAATTTTATGTTTAATGGCAATTCGCCAGAAAATTCGCTTGAACCAGCAATATTAAAATTAATTTCAGGAAATATTTTTGCCAATTCAATGATAGTTGAAATCCCATAAAATTCCTGATCGTCCTGCGGAATATATGCAAGAACATTAAATTCACAAGGAAAAGAAACTATATCAGGAACTTTATCAACTGATAATAGAGGAAGATATTTTGCATTTATTCCAATTTCACTCAAATCTCTAACATACCAAGGTGAATCAGTTAAGTGAATAGGATAATCAATAAATCTTTTATCTGCGGTATTATTCTTTATTTCTTCTTTTGCAAGTACTAAATCTGAACCTACCCAATGAAAAACAACACGTTTTTTAAATTTAATTGCTAGACTTAATACAAAACTTTTTCCTGTTGCACCATTTATTGAATAAACTGTTTTAGTGAATAAAATATGCCAAAGAAATCGAAGTCTATCAAAATTGCTATAATAAGTATTCAAAAAAATGTAGTCATTACCAGCATCTGCTTCATTTAGAAGTGCAGACATTTTTCGTCCAAAATAAGGTAAACCGGTAACAATGATTTTCATGAAAAAATTTTAATCTTTTACAAAAATATAATGAAATTGTGAATATTAAAGCATCTTTTTAGTACCCGAAATTTTAAGTATCCACAAAAACAAAGTTGCATAATATACTACCATTAAAGCACTAAGCATATAAAATCCATGAATAATATTTTTAGCATAATATCCCCCATAAAAAATTGATGCAAGTATTAACGTATTTCCGATTAAACTATACAAAAAAACTTGCTTTTGTTTTCCAACTATTAATGGTATTACCGAAACCGGTCCAACAATAAAATTCATACACATCCAAGGTGCTAATACCTGAGCGTAAACGCCAGCCTGGCGCCATGGTTCGCCTAGCGCAAAAGCAAAAAGTGTATCACCAAATAACATTAATAATCCAAAACCTGGAACAGCAATCATTGCAAGATTTAACATTGTTCTTTTGACAAAAGGCTGAATATTTTCACCCTGAGCATACATTTGAGAAGCCTTTTGAAAAAACACCTGACCAATTGCAGAGCCAATTAAAGCAACTGGTGCAGCAATTATTCTAAAAGTTCGTGAATAATAACCAACCATTGCCTGAGAAAAGAAATATGAGATTAGAAATATTAATAAACTCTGTTGTAATATATCGCTAAATGCATGTAAACTATTTATTTTTGGGAAATCAGAATATTCTTTTGCAACAGATTTTATTTCTGTTTTAGTTATCTCCTGAACTAACTTTCTATCATTTTTAATAAATTTTCCGAGCAATGGAATTACTGCAACTATTTGTCCAATAAGATAAGAACCTATTAATCCAGACGTTGCCAAGCCATAAAAACCTGTACCAACGGTTAAACCTGAGTTTGTAACAGTTTGAGTAACTCGTGCAATTGTTACATTTGAAAATCTTTTATGTCTGGATGCCCAGTAATTTAGAGCCTGATAAACTCCAACTAATAAAACTGAAAATGGAATTAAATATAAAAAAGGTCCAACCGATTGATTTTTTAATACTGAACAAATCTGATGATTAAATAACCCAACTATTAAAAAGGAAAAAAGACTAACTCCAATTGCCATCAACACAGACAAACCGACAACATTAACAGATTTTTTGTCGGTTTTTGGTAACATAACTGCTAACTCATATCTTCCCGTTGCAATTATCACAAATAAACTTGAAGTACTTATGTATAAAGCAAGTATGGCAAATTCTTCAGGAGTATACAATCTGGTTAAAATTGGTTCAACAAAAAAAGGAATAGCTTGGGCAATTGCACTGCCTGTAAAAATTGTTAATGCATTTCGGGCAAATTCCGATTTAAAAATATTTTTATTCATTTGCAACAACGCTTCCAGCCCATGCTTGATAAAAAGGTTTTAATTCAGGAAATTTCTCTAACAAAATTTTATCCGCTGTTCTTGTATCTCCGGTAATTTTAGCTGGATTACCAGCAATTATCGAGAAATCTGGAAATTCTCCGTTTACATAACTAAATGCAGAAACAATACAACCTTTTCCAATTTTAGTTCCGGGCATTATAACACTATGTGGTCCAATAAAACAATACTCCCCAATGCTAATACTTCCTTTTATGTATCCTAAAGGCTCTGGGTATTTATCATACTCTTTACCATAAAGCCTTATTGAATTATGACTAGAATGTGTTGTTATGCTTATAAAATTTGTTAACTGACAACCTCTTCCAATTGAGATTCCATTACTAGCTTCAATAAAATTATAATGCCCAATAAAAATATCATCAGAAAATTTAATGTTTTTTATTGATCCGAAGTGAGTTGTACTACTCCATCTAATGTTATGGAACAACTCTCCGTCACAAGTTCGCAAACCAGTGATCATCACTGGCTTTACCTTTCTTGATAATTCGTACCTGAACCTATGTTTTAGTCGTTTTAAGAATCCCATTTAAATTAAAGATTTAAAACAAATTTAACAGTTATTTTAATAAAATCAATAAAATTTATTGCAGCATTATAAATTATAAAAAAATAGCTTTTATAACAACTATTAAAATCTCAAAACATTTTTCATTTTTATTTGTTATACATTTAATTATATTTGCACATTATTTATTCATTTAAAGCTATAATTATGAAAATATTAAAATTATTATTGTTTATTGTTATGATAAGCATAACTATACTTTCATGCAGAAAAGGAGAAGGTGATCCATTTTTATCTTTAAGAACAAGAAAAGCAAGAATTACAGGCGAATGGAAATTAAAAAGTGGTAGTATAACAACTAAAGAAAATGATACTACCATTTATACCCTTTATAATGGAGTTTCAGCTGAAACAGCATCTGGCATTTATCCATATACTGAAAAATTTTGGTTCAAGAAAGATGGTTCATTTAGGATAATTTACACTAACAGCTCTGTTTCCTTAACATTCAATGGATTATGGAGATTTGGTAAAAGAATAAAAGAAATTGAACTAAAAAATAAGGAATATATTATTCTTATGACTACAAGCAAAATTATTAAATATTTTACTGGAGAAGATACAGAAACATATACTGGAACATCATGCCCAATTGATTATCTAACAATTAAAGAACTAAGAAATAACGAATTAACAATTATTCATAATGGAACTGACACATGGCCCTTACATTCAAGTATTATCAGTGGAAGTTTAACTTATATTCAAGATAAAGATTAATACCTATAACAATTCACCAAATGATCATCAACAACTCCAATTGCCTGCAAATGCGCATATATTGTTGTTGAGCCTACGAATTTAAACCCACGCTTCTTCATATCAATACTAACCTTATCTGATAATTCTGTTTTTGTTGGTATTTCTGACATTGATTTCAATTTATTTTTAATTTGTTTATTATTAACAAAACTCCAAATATATTTATCAAATGTTCCAAATTCCTCTTGTGTAGATATAAATGCCTTTGCATTTGCAATTGCTGATTCAATTTTAAGTCTGTATCGAATTATTCCTGCATCTTGTAACAGTAAATCAATTTTCTTTTCATTGTACTTACTAACTTTAATAACATCAAACCCATCAAATGCTTTTCGAAAGTTTTCACGTTTCTTTAAAATTGTATGCCAGCTAAGCCCTGCTTGAAAAGTTTCGAGAATTAAAAACTCAAAATGCTTTTTATCATCGTGCACAGGAATTCCCCATTCTTCGTCGTGATACTTTGTATATAATTCATCTTTTAAGCACCACGGACAACGAATAATATTTTCTTTATTATTTATCATATTCTGTTTTGGCTAAAGCCATATTTTATTTTTTTCTTTTGCCACGACCTGAAGGTCGTGGCAAGTTAATTCATCTTCTTTTGCCCCGACCTTCAGGTCGGGTATTAAAAAATAAAAAGCTAATTGGCTTTAGCCAAAATCACTTTTGCTAAATCCGTTTATTTTCAAAAACTCATCATATTCTTCTGTAAATAATTTCTTTTTATGATGTTCTTCTTGATTCAAAATATATTCCCTAACATTATCAATAGCTGATGCGCTTACAGATAATGCGATATATTCATCTTGCCATTCAAATTTTTGTTTAATTATCTTTTGTTTATTTACCCAATTAGAAGATTCGCCTTTTATAAGCATAGCTATTTTTGCAATTGTTTGCTCAGTACCCAATGAGATAAACATATGAATATGGTTATCTACACAATTTATAGTATCGATAAAAATATCTTTAGCTTTGCTATTTTCCTTAATATGCGATAAAAGTAATGGCTTTAATTCTTTTGATATTATCGGCATTCTGTACTTTGTTGCCCAAATAAAATGAATCATTACTTTTGTGTATGGCATAACTTTTTTTGGCTAAAGCCGGGTTTATTTTTTTATTTTGCCATGACCTGAAGGTCATGGCAATCTCAAAAAATTTTATTATAATACAATTTTTAGTTCTCTTTAATATTACACGACCTAAAGGTCGTGTAATAAAAATATAATGTTATTTCCAACATTTTAATCTGTGCATCTGTGGCTAAATTCTAATTCTACTGTTTTTTCAGAACAAATTTCACAGTTAAATTGCAAGTAAATTGCACAACAGGCTCAATAACGGCAGGATTTATTACTAAATCATAACCAGAAAAAGATTTCTTATCATAATAAAGTGCAGGAACATTTGAACGAGGTAATGATTTACTTCCTGGTTTTGTTTGATCTCCGGTATATTTTACAAATTCAGAAAAAGTAGAATATCTGTCCAAAGGATAAGTGCTTGAAATATTATCATTAACAGTCTGATATTTTGAATCGAATTTAATACCAAGTTTTTTGTATTCTTTAGCCTTTTCATTTATTATTCTTACACATGTTGCTCTAAGCGAATCGTAAACTGCCTGAGAATTATTAATAACATAATCAACCTTTACTATATCATAAATTTCATTTTGTGAGGCTTTAATAAGCATTTGCTCAACAATTTTAGACTCTTTATATCTTAAATGAATATTTTTACGAACCTCAAATCCTTTCGGAACTTCGTTATAAGTTTTGCTGAAAAGTTTCTTTTCTACTTCTATTTCAAAAATTGGAAACTGAGAAATAAAATCAATATAAAAATCCTCTTTTTTAACACCTAACGGAATTACAGTATTAATAAAAGTATCAATTCTTTTATTAATAACATCATGACAACTTTCAATTGTTTCACCTACTTGTGAAGTTGCAAAAATTATTACATATTCATCTGCTTTAACATTCATCATTACACGGGCATCAATTGTAAACGAAGTATCATTTGAAGAGTATGCAGGATAATATGCCTGTTGCTGAGTCTGGCGATAATAAGCAGCTTCATTTGCATTATTATTACTGATTATACCATCATCAAAATTACTTGCACTTCCAGATTTTTTTTGATTATAATACCAATTTCCAGCTGCCTGGCTTAAACTGAATAATGGTGATGCTAGTAAAGCAAACAAAATAAAAGCTGACAATTTATTTTTCATAGTTTTAAATATTTGGTTTTGACTGCAAATTATGTTTTTTTTTAATGCTACGCAAAAACAAATTTTAATTATCAATACTTTAATTATCAAACTTCTAACTTTTATCTTTTTACTTTTATCTTTTTACTAATTTGCCTTTCGACTAAATTTTTATATTTTAGCCAAATATTAATTAAAAAATTATGAAATCTACATTATCAAGAACAAAGATTATTGCCACAATGGGACCAGCTTCTTCACCAAAAGAAGTTCTTAAAGAGATGATTATTAATGGACTTGATGTTTGTCGCTTAAATTTCTCTCATGGTAAACATGAAGAACATTTAAAAGTTATGAATACTATTCGGGAGATTAATGCAGAAATAAATTCAAATGTTGCCATTCTTGCAGATTTACAAGGTCCGAAACTTCGAGTAGGCGATATGGAAAATAATGGTGTAATGTTAGAAGATGGTCAGAATTTTAATATTGTTACCATTGATTGTCTTGGCACAAAAGAAAAAGCATATCTTACTTATGAAGAGTTTCCTTTAGATGTAGCTGTTAATGATGAAATTCTTATTGATGATGGAAAAATTAAACTTCGTGTAACCGATACAAATAAAAAAGATACTGTTAAAACTATAGTTGTAAATGGTGGAATTTTATCATCACATAAAGGAGTTAACTTACCAAACACAAAAGTTTCACTTCCCTGCCTTACAGAGAAAGACTTAAAAGATTTAGATTTTGCATTAGAACATAATGTTGATTGGGTAGCTCTTTCATTTGTGCGTACTGTTACAGATATTGTAGAAATTAAAGAAATAATCAAAAAGAAGAAAAAACATGCTTTAGTAATTGCAAAAATAGAGAAACCCGAAGCTATTGCAGAAATCGATAACATTATAGACATGACAGATGCTATAATGATTGCACGTGGTGACCTTGGTGTTGAAGTAGCATTTGACAAAGTTCCACTGATACAGAAAGAGATTGTAAAAAAATGTATTGAGCGTTCTAAACCTGTTATTATTGCAACACAAATGCTAGAAAGCATGATTACGGCTTTTAGACCAACCAGAGCTGAAGCTACAGATTGTGCAAATGCTGTTTTAGATGGTGCTGATTGTTTAATGTTAAGTGGCGAAACATCTGTTGGAAAATTTCCATTAGGAACTATTCAGGCAATGGAAAGTATAATTCACTATACAGAAGATGCTGCATATAAATTTAACAGAGATCATGCTCCAAAAGAGATGTCTCGTACATTTCTTTCCGATTCAATTTGCCATACAGCATGCAGGTTAGCCGAACAATCAAAAGCAAAAGCAATAATAACATTTAGTTATTCTGGTTATACTGCATTTCAAATTGCTGCCCATAGGCCAAAAGCAAGAATAATTGTATTTACTAGTAATAAAGAATTAGTATCAAAACTTTCACTTGTGTGGGGTGTTACAGTTTTTTACACCGACCATTTTAACAGTATTGATAATGCAATTGATTATTCTATTCAAACTTTAGTTGACAAAAAATTAATTAAAAACGAAGATATCGTTGTTCATGTTGCAAGTACTCCATTACATGAAAAAGGAAGAACCAACATGGTTAAACTCAGCTACGTAAAGGCTTAGCGGTTTGAAGTTATAACAAGTCACAAATTATAAGTAAGAGAAACGGGTATATTACCCGTTTTTTCTATTTCAGGAAACTATAGCCTATTCCCCACTCTAAAACATCAGCTTTAACAAAATGTGTTTTTAATGTTAACGAAGCAGTAATATTTTTCCAAACTTTTGCCCTAATACCAAAACGACTATATATTAAACCATCATCTTTAGCCTTAGTGAAAAAATAAACACCAGTCTGCATTGTAAACGATATTCTGTTAAACAATAAATCATAAGATAAATGCACACCTGATCTTAAATTATAAATTGGCTTAAATTTCAGGCTATCACTAATAATTCTCGACTCTAATGAAGGATCATAAAAAACATCTAATCCTGTTCCGAATTTTCTTTTTGGATTATACAATCTTTCGGCATTTATACATATTGTTGTAGGGTGAAATTTAACACCGTTTGGCGGAGGGTTTTCGCGAACACCTTTGGACAATGTTATGCTAAATTCATTTTTTCTTACAAACAAAGCTTTTATTTCTTTAATCTTAGTTTTATCAATCTCAGGCGACTTGCTTAAAGTATATTTTAATCCTGCTTTTATTGATGGAATATTAAATCCAAGATTTGGTTTTCGCCATGCACCATTTGAATAATGTGTAAAATTAAATCCAGTAACAAATTGCAGTTTATTTAAAATATTAATCTCAGAAAACAGACAAAAATCAATAAAACCATTTGCACGGGAACCAATAGCAATATTATAAATGTTGCTTTCAGTGTTAAAAGGTTTAGACAATATAGCCAACCCTTCTCCCATTGAATAAGATAAATTAAAAAATTTATCTTTAACAATAGGAATTTTAATAAAGGCATAAGCTGCTGTAGAAGTTCCTAAATAATTTGCATTACCAAGATTTGCACGATAGAAAGCTAAACCTAATTCTGGAACTCTGTATATTATCTGCCAAGGTTTATCTCCTTTTGTTCTATACGAAACAGCAATATCCCATGCTTTAACATGGTCTTCGATTAAATATACCATCGAAGAGCGATGAGGAATTAAAAAACCATATCGACCATTAATTGCAAAAGAAATTCTATCTGAAAATTTTTCCTGAGAAAAAACAGATTGTACAAATAATATAAAGAAAAATATAAAAAACTTTGTTTTCAAGATTTCACAAAAATACTATTACTTAAAAACTTAAAACTATATTTAGAATAAAATTCGCATAACAATATACAAGAAAAATTTTACTTTTTCAAGTAATCCAAAACATTTTTTTCAATTCTGGTATTAATTCCAGAAAGTTCTGCTTTTTTAAATTTTTCGCCAGTAATATTTTCAAAAAGCTCAATATATCTTTCAGAAACAAGGGTTACAAATTCATCTGTCATTTCTGGAACCTTTTGCCCATCTTGTCCTTGAAACCCATTTTCCATAAGCCACTCGCGAACAAATTCTTTTGACAGTTGTTTTTGCTGCTCACCTTTTGCTTGTCTTTCTTCATATCCTTCTGAATAAAAATAACGTGATGAATCGGGAGTATGAATTTCGTCAATCAAATAAATTTTTCCGTCTTTTTTACCAAACTCGTATTTTGTATCAACTAAAATTAGTCCTTGTTTTTTGGCAATTTCGGTTCCACGGTTAAAAATTTCCATTGCATATTTTTCTAGCATTTTATATTCTTCTTCCGGAACTAATCCACTCGAAATAATTTCTTCGCGGGAAATATCTTCATCATGACCTTCGCTTGCTTTAGTAGTTGGAGTAATAATTGGTTTTGGAAACCTTTCATGCTCCTTCATTCCATCTGGAATTGGAACTCCACAAATTTCTCGTTTACCAGATTTATATGTACGCCAGCTGCTTCCTGTTAAATATCCGCGAACTATCATTTCTACAGGATAAGTTTCGCACATAACACCAACAGTAACATTTGGATCTGGTGATGCAATTTTCCAATTTGGAACTATATCAGAAGTTGCATCTAAAAATTTTGCTGCAATTTGATTTAAAACCTGACCTTTATATGGAATTCCCTTTGGTAAAACAACATCAAAGGCAGAAATTCTATCCGAAACTACCATAACAAGTAGCTCATCATTAATATTATAAACATCTCTTACTTTTCCAACATAATGACTTTTCTGATTTGGAAACTGATAATTTGTTCCTTTTAAAGTATCCATAATTATTTATTTTTGATTGTTTTCAAATGCTTTAACAATAGACTTTACAAGTTTATGACGAACAATATCACGCTCATCAAAAACAATTGAAGAAATTCCTTCAATATTTTTTAAAATATCAATTGCATAATGCAAACCCGATTCATTTCTTCTGGGTAGATCAACCTGAGTTAAATCGCCGGTTATTATAAACTTGGCACTTTTTCCCATTCGAGTTAAAAACATTTTTAATTGCATTAAAGTTGCATTCTGAGCTTCATCTAAAATCACAAATGCATTATCTAATGTTCTACCACGCATAAATGCCAAAGGTGCAATTTCAATAATATTTTCTTCTAGATATTCTTTTAGTTTTTTTGCAGGAATCATATCTCTAAGTGCATCAAAAAGAGGTTGAAGATATGGATCAAGTTTTTCTTTTAAATCGCCTGGCAAATATCCAAGATTTTCTCCTGCTTCAACAGCAGGGCGGCTAAGAATAATTCGTTTTACCTCTTTATTTTTTAATGCTCTAACTGCTAGCGCAATTGCACAATATGTTTTTCCTGAGCCAGCTGGTCCGGTAACAAAAACTAAATCGTTCTGATTACATGAATCAACTAATACTTTCTGATTTGGTGTAAAAGCGCGAATTGGCTTGCCATTACTATTAAAAGTAAGAATTACTTCATTAGAATTAAGTGACTCATTTGAGACTGTTTGATTTTCATCAGAAAATGTATAATCAACAACTTCATCAGGAAGCTGATTATATTTCTTACAATAATCTATTAGGTATAAAATCTTTTCGCTTAATGCTTCAATTTCAGTTTCTGAGCCAATAAGTTTAATCTCATTTCCTCGTGCAATTATTTTAATTGCCGGAAATAACTTTGTTAACTTATTTATATTTATATTATTAGCTCCAAATAAAATTAACGGGTCTACTCCTTCTAAGAGTATTATTTTTTCAATCATGAATTTGAAATAATTCTTTACTTTTGAATATCGCAAAGAAAGCAGTTTTGTACGTTTAAATAAAAATATTTTATCAGCATAATATTAACACATGTCATACATTGCATTGATAACAGATTGGCAGCAAAATGACTATTACCTAGGTGCAGTTAAAGGTTTTATATATTCACAAATTGCCGATGTTAATATTATTGACATTAATAATGGTATTTCAAAACATAATTTATTTCCTGCAGCATTTATTTTAAAATCTTGTTTTAACGATTTTCCTGAAGAAACAATTTTTATTATAGGAATTCAAACTGTTATTGAAGGAGAAAATAATTATTTATGTTTTAAATATAAGAATCGATATATTTTATGCTCCGACAATGGTTTTTTTACACATTTTACCGAAGATACTCCAGATGCTGTTTTCTGTTTAAATGATGTAATAACAACTTTTCCTGAAAAAGATGTTTTTGCTAAATTTGCCTGTAAAATTTTATCAGGCGAAAATATTTCAGAAATTGCAAGCCCTATCACGGAATATAAAATTGTTAAGCATTTTAATCCGATAATTGAAAAATCTTCTATAATAGGTACTCTTATTTATATTGACAACTACGGAAATGCAATAATAAATATTACAAAAGAGCAATTTGAAAAAACCTGTAACGAAAGAAAATTTAAAATAGTTCTAGGAAACAAAAATTACCATATTTCAAAAATTAACAAAACATACAACGAAGATAACGACAACGAATTTATTGCATTATTTAACTCTATAGGATTATTAGAAATTGCAATGAATAATGCCTCAATATCAAATCTAATTCAGCTTGAAATAAAATCAAATATTAGAATTCAATTTTATGATACTTAGAATTGTAAAAATGGAGCTCAACGAAACAAAAATTGAGCTTTTCGAACACTTTATGGACAACCTTAAAGAAGAGAAATTAAAACAGGACGGTTGTTTGCATCATGATACTTTTTGTGATAAAGATAACAGCATGATGTTTTTTTCTTATACAATTTGGGCAACCGAAAAGCATTTAAAAAAATATAAAAAAACTGAATTGTTTAAAGAGGTGACAAGAACAATACGTACATTATGCGTTAAAGAGCCTATTGCATGGACTGTAGAAAATGTTTTTAATTCACCATACGATGAAGAAGTATGATGATTTGAGTCCATTCAACAAGTTGTTAGCAATAATGGATGAGTTGAGAGAAAAATGTCCGTGGGATAAAAAACAAACTCTTGAAAGTCTTCGCAGGCTAACTATAGAAGAGACGTATGAACTTGCTGATGCAATTACAAAAAACGATTTAAACGAAATAAAAAAAGAATTAGGAGACATTTTATTGCATATTGTTTTTTACGCAAAAATTGCTGATGAAAAAAAAGCATTTAATATTGATGATGTAATTAATTCTATTTGCGAAAAACTTATATTCAGACACCCACATATTTATAGCGATGTTATTGTTGCAGATGATGAAGAAGTTAAAAAAAATTGGGAAGCTTTAAAATTAAAAGAAGGAAATAAATCTGTATTGGGAGGAGTTCCTGTTTCATTGCCCTCTATGGTAAAAGCATGCAGAATTCAAGAAAAAGCGAGAGGTGTTGGATTCGATTGGGAAGAACGCACACAGGTATGGGATAAGGTTAAAGAAGAATTAGATGAATTAATAGTTGAAACAAATAAACCCGATAATTTTAAGAAAACAGAACTGGAATTTGGTGATTTGTTATTTTCAGTAATAAATGCAGCCAGACTATACGATATTGATCCAGAGATGGCCTTAGAACGCACAAACCATAAATTTATTCATCGGTTTAATTATCTTGAAGAACAAACTATAAAAAAGGGGCGTTCTTTGCATGATATGTCTCTTGATGAAATGAATGCTATCTGGGAAGAATCTAAGAAATTTGACAAATAAATTATCATAACAAATTAAAATAACAAAGGCGATTTCAAATGAAATCGCCTTTGTTATTAAGATTATATAAGTTATTTAATTACCGATATCTTTTTAGAAATTTTTTGATTATTTACATTTATTTCAAGTATGTAAATTCCATTATTAATGCTATTCAAATCGATTTCGTAATGATTTGAATTAGTTTCCAAAGGTTCTACAGTTATACTTCTTCCTGTTAAATCATACATTCTACAATCAAATAAATTTGTTATAACATCGAGCAATTCTATGTGAATTTTATCGGAAGTAGGGTTAGGATAAACAGAAACCTGTGTTTCCATATCTATTTCGGGAACACTTATTAAACAACCCATTACCTGAATTGCAAGTGTGGTATTAACCAACATTGTATCATTAAAGAATTCAGTTGGAGTTTTCCAAAGTGATGATATAGTTTTTCGAACATATAAGTCATTTGTTCCTGTTGCACCACGATTTGGAGCCATATATACTACGAAAGTATCGGCAGGTGTATTATAAAACAATTCAAATCCAATAAAGAACTCTCCATTAACTGGAATAGGTGTTGTAAAATGAATAGGATGATATAGATAAGGAGTAAACCCACTTATAAGTTCATCTTTATAATCTAATCTATTACCTGGCAAACCTTGACTATTCATATCCCATACAGTAAATCTAACTTTGTTTGCTGGTGAAGCACTATATGCCTTAACAACTGGCACTACTAATCCTGTAACTTCAGAAAATGTATAATTGGTTACTTTATTTGCATAATACTTAGATAAGAGCTGGTTATGACCTGGGAAATAGCCCCAATGTTGTGGTGTAAGATGCATAAAAGATAATGGATGTTCACCTTGATTTATATTTGAAACTGTATCACAGAAACCATTTGGATCTGGCCAAGTTTCTGTTGTTACAACAATATAATCTGATTTACAAAGTGTATCAGCAAAAGAACTATTTCTTACTATTAAACAAACATCATAAATACCAGGAGTAGAATAAACAATATTCTGAGGGTTTTGTGTGGTAAATACTTGTTGTGTAGTTTGACTATCATAGAATGTCCAATTCCAATTTGTAATATTTCCAGTTGATAAATCTTCGAAATTCACAGCTCCACCTTGTACAATTAACCTACCGGATATTGCTTGAAAATTTGCAGTTACAGTATCAGCAATTGCTGGATCGAAAATATGAATGTATAAAAGCTTAGTTAATGTGTCGTTACCATAACCACTGAATAAAATGAGTGTTACATTATAATCACCAGCAACTGGATAATTAATAAGTGTAGGATTATTTACAACTGAGTTATTTGGAACACCTCCACTAAAATACCAATGTAACGAATCATATACACCAGTAGATAAATTAGTGAAATTGATATTTGATCCAGTTGGTCTGATAGTAAAATCAGCCATAAAATCAGCATGAGGAATATCAATAGGATCGATTACAGTGATATAGCCTAATTTTGTTAATGTATCATTTGATGCAGCATTTGAAGCTTTATGCCAAACATTATATACACCAGGTGTGCTATAAAGAACATTCTGTGGATTTTTAACTGTTGAAGTGAATGGTGCAGGACCAGCACCTGCTCCATCAAATGACCATTCCCAAGAAGTAGGAACATTTGTGCTTAAATCAGTAAAATCAACTGTTCCGCCAGCAAGAAGTACTGTTGGAGTTCCAATAAAATCGCAATTAACAGCGGTTGGATCTATAACTTCTATATATGCCAATTTAGTGATACTATCTGCAAAATTTGGTTTAGTAACTTTCAATTTTACAGGAAATAACCCTACGGTATTATACTGAATATTCTGCGGACTCTGAGTTGTAGAAGTTAATGGACCTGGGCCAGCACCTGCTCCGGTAAATGTCCATTGCCATGCAGTTGGATCTCCAGTTGTCAAATCAGTAAAGTCTACAAGACCACCCATATTTACTGTTAATGGAACA
>CAILUD010000147.1 GCA_903837285.1 uncultured Bacteroidota bacterium
AAAATATGAATAAATTATTAGAAATTCTTCAAGACATTTACAATCTTTAAAAATAAATTAACCTTTTTAATATTTAGTTTTTTGTTTTTCATTATATCTAAGTAAATGATTAATATTATATTTAGGAATATATGTAGATTATGTTATTTAATAATTATATTTATCGGTTTTGTTGCTAATTCATATGCACAACTCGATATAAATCATTATTTGCAGGAAGGTAGAAAAAATCTTGAAAATGGTGAATATGTTGAGGCAATAAAGAGATTTAATGATATAATTTCAGTCAGGCCAAATCAACATCTTGCATGGTATTTAAGAGGTATTTCAAAATTGCAGCTTGGTGATAATATTGGTGCCGAATCAGATTTTACAAATACTATTAGAATTCATCCTGGATTTTCTGATGCATATTATTATCGTGGAATAACAAATGTAGAGAAACAGAATTATTACGAAGCTATTAAAGATATCAACGAATCAATTTCTTTAAATCCATTAAGTGCCGATTATTATGCTGGAAGAGGATATATAAAATTTATTGTTAACGATACTGTCGGTGCTTTATGTGATTTAGATACTGCAATAAAAATTAATTCAAAACATTATAAGGCATATTTTAATCGAAGTCTGATTAAAACTTATCAAAAAAAATATAAAGAAGCTTTAAATGATTGCAATAAGGCTATTCAGTTAAATACATTCAGTCTTGATGCATTGATTGAAAGAGGCAGGATAAAATCTTTAAATGATGATCCTGATGGTGCAATGGATGATCTGCAATTTGTTCTGAAAAAAGATTCTTTAAATATATTAGCATATTATCTGCTTGCAATTAATCATCATCAGAAGAAAGAATATGACAAGGCATTGGAGTATTATAATAAAGTTATTTCTTTGAATCCAATTAATGCATTATGTTATTTTAATCGAGCTGTACTTAGGTCGGAAACTAAATCATATACAGAAGCTCTTAATGATTATACCGAAGCAATAAAAATAAACCCAAAGAATATACTTTCATATTACAACAGAGGTATTGTTAGGTTTATGGTAAAAGATTATAGGGGAGCGGTTCGCGATTTTTCAAGTGCAATAGAACTATATCCAGAACTTTCTGATGCATATTTAAACAGATCTTCGGCACGGATTTATTTAAACGATCAGGCTGGTGCATTTGAAGATAAAAAGAAAGCCGATAACTTAATGAATAAAACTGCTGCAACGACAGATAACAACGACTCTTTGTCGAAAGCAAAACTATTAGAATTTAGATCAGACTTTACTTCTATTAACTTTGAAACAGGAAAAATTCAATATAAAGATTATCAGATTTCTACTTTTCCGGTTTATTCAATATTTATTAAAACAGAAGAAAGTGCTATTAACACTTCTAATATTGTATTTGCAATTGATCAGTTGAACGATAAAAATAAAATTGGATTAAAAGTAGAATTAAATAACACAAAGAAAAATATTTCAAATGAGTTAATAGATAATAGTATTTTAAAATTGGATTCTATGACTAAAGTAGATTTTGAGAATTGTGATAATTATTTATGGAAGAGTATTATGTATAATCAGGTGCAGAATTATAATAATGCAATAGAATCAATAAATCTTGCTATTAAAAATTGCTCAACAAATTTTCTTTTATATTTTATGAAAGGAAATTTGCATTTTCAAATTGGTGATTTATTGAATTCCTTTGGTGGTCAGGATGAACTTATGCTCGCAGTTGATAATAATATGTCAACAACAAAAGAAATTAATGATGATTATTATAAACAGGCAATTTCAAATTATACTACCTCAATACTTTTAAATCCTGAATTTAGTTATACATATTTTAACAGAGCATATGTTGAGGCTATAAATAATAATATTACTGGTGCATTGAATGATTATACTCATTGCCTGGCAATAGATAATACATTTTCTGCCGCTTATTATAACAGAGGATTAATTTTTATTTATGTGCAGGATTTAACAAATGGTTGTAAAGATATGAGTAAGGCCGGAGAATTGGGCATTAAAGAGGCCTACAGAGTTCTATACAAGTATTGTAATTAATGTTAAGTTACTTTTTAATTATTTTTTTATTTACAATACCTTTCGAACTATAAATCTTAACAAAGTACAACCCCGACGATAATTTATTTGTTGAAAGACTAATTTTTGTTTTTTGATTTATATTTAAAGTTCTTGCTAAAATTATTTCGCCTTGTATATTACTTAACTCAATAACACAATTCCCAATATCTTCGGTAAATTCAATATTTAATAAATCATTTATCGGATTTGGATAAAGATTAATTATGCTTTCGATATTATTTTCAGCAATACCAACATATTTTGGGTGAACCCATTTTTTAATGCTATCAACCCCGCAAGAGTTATAAACTGTTAGGGTTACCAAAACAGTATCTGAGCTAATATATGGATGAATTGGATTAATTTGATTTGAAAAAGTTCCATCACCAAAATTCCACAAACATGAATCCATTAAAGTTGAAGAATTATTAAACTTTACTTGCCAGTTTTTGGTGTTTAATTCAGTAAAGGCAGCTAATGGAGCATCGCAAATAATTATACTGTCAAAAGCAAAACCAGTATTTTGAACTGTTCCTTCAAAATAAAACTGCAATCTAACATCTTGCACACCTATATAATTTATTAATGTGTGTTTTACTTGTTTCCAACCAAATGAGGAATAAGTCCATGAGTAGCCAGCATTATACCAATCAGGTTCACTTGCAGAGCCTAATGCAGAAAATGTATTTCCACCATCGGTCGATATTTTTAGCTGACAATATGTAGGGTAAGTCTGATTATACCAAATCATCATTTTTAATTTTGGATTTTGCATAGAAGATAAATCAATACATGGACTAGTTACATATGATCTTTCTGCAAGATTATGATAACCACTTAAATTTGTTGCCCAAACATGCGTTCCGGATGCTGCTGTTGTTAAAGCTGTGTCGGCTACATTTCCCCATTGCCATGATGAATTTAAACCTGCAGCATACCAGTTGCCATTATTTAATTCAAAATTCTCAACATAAGGATAATTTGAAATTAATGAATAATGCATTACATCAGCTATTGCAGTATCATTTGAAGTGTTTTGCTCGCCGATCAATGCAGTCGTTGCTATAACATTATACAATCCATTAGCATTAAAATCAAAAGGTGTGTTAAACTTATATATCATTGACTCCAGGAAATCTAAAGTATCAGCAATAGTTTCCGTAACAAATGTAGCACCTCCATTTATTGAACACTTAACATCAAAACCATGAACTGAATTCATTCCTCTATTAGTAATTTTTACTTTTACAGAATCAGTTGCTGTTAATCTGCAGCTTCCAACAGGAGATAGAATCTGGTCAACAGACAAATCATAAAATGGAGATTCGGAAATTTTAATATTATCTATAGCAATTCCTTCATCAACTCCATTTACACCTCCTCTTAACACAATTCTAAACATAACAAATGGCTTTCCAATTAAAGAATCAAGAGTATGTCGTGCATGTAACCATCCACCACTTGAGCCATTCCAGCCAGCATTAGAATACCCTGATGGAGTGTTATACCAGTTATTGCCATCGCCTGTGTTACCTAATCTATGCCAGTTCATGTTTTGAAAAAAGACATTATCAGTGGTATATTCAATTTGGGCAATATCTGCAGTAGTAGTTTTATACCAGATATCAAATTCCAATACTGGAAGTGTTAATAAAGTAAAATCAAAGCATGGACTTGTTATATATGAATTTTCGTTAAGTTGATAATTGCCTAAAGTATCTGTAACCCAACATTTAATTCCTGATGCAGCAGAATTAATAGTTGCTTTTGCTGGCTTACCGCATTGCCAACTCGAACCAGGCTGTCTTTGATCTATCCAAGCTGTTGTCCAGCCAACAGTATTACTTTCAAAATCTTGAAAATATGGAAATACGCTTACGTTATTATTATTAGTAATTGGGAATATTATGGTATCATTTAAATTATTTACATCTCCTGGATATGCAGTAAACACTTTTATATTATAAGTTTTATTTGGTATTGAAAGATCTGTGCGGGTTGAGAAAGTATAATAATAATACTGATAAGGTAATATCTGGTCCATATGGGTTTCTATAACAGGTGGGTTAGCATCAATTTGATACCCTACTGTAACATTATACAGTGTATCGTTTCCCATGTTTTTATATAACAAAACTACACCTGCTGTATCAGTTAATGAACAACTTGTTCTTGGTGCTCGAAGCATATAGGCTTCTAAATCGATATTAAATGCTTCAACTACGTTAATGTTAAAAGTGGTTGAGGGAAATAAATTAGCAGCATTATAGGTATCGATAATAATATAATATACAGTATCGCTATAAACTGCAATATTATAAATTGATGGATTTCCACTTGAAGCTTCTACAGCTGAAACACAATGAACTCCAGGAGCATCTGGGCAATTACTCATTAAAAACAATCCGCAAAAATAATTTGTATTCGTTAAATTAATAGTCAAATTCATATTAGTTGCTGGCTGAAACCTATATACATAATCGTTACCTGTCATATAAGTTGTATTGTTTGGGCCAATCTGATAATCCATTCCATACCCAGCAGTTGTTTTGCCTATGGCAGAAAAAGGCAACGAACTAATAATATCAGGATTTGAACAATCTTTACCTACCTGAGAAAAGGCAGTGATAAAAAAAAGACTAAAACAAAAAAGTATTGCTATTTTCATATTTTATATTTTTACAATAGACAGTATATTAATAAATAAAGTTGCATAAAGATAAATTTAAAGTATTAATATCACAATAATTCATCGACTTACTTTTCTTAGAATAATAAATAGAATACTTATTTACAGTTTCAAAAATAATATGTTAATTATTTATTTCATACTTTTGAATCAATAATTTATTCTTTAAAGAATGCATTAACCTAATATTCTATAGTTTATTTAAAATGTAATAGATATAATGAATCAAAATAATTCAGATATTAATATAACCAAAAGAGAAAATGAATTATTTTATATTAATAGTCCATTTAAAAAGTTATTATTATTTAGTATTTTATTATTCATAATAAAGCTTTTACTTTTACCGTATATTCATGCTGTTGATGCAGATGGGGTTTCGAGAATATATATATCCCAGAATTGGTTAGAAAACCCCGAATGGATAAAATCGGGAAACTGGGGCCCTCTTCACTTTTATTTAATGGGAAGTGCATTAATGGTGTATAATAATCCATTTTATACTCCATTAATTGTAAATATTGTTTTTAGTATTGCAACTCTTTTTCCTTTGTATTTCTTATTCAAAAGAATTTATAATGAAAGCACAGCATTAATTTTATGTTTTTTATTTTCATTTTCGCCCATAATTTTCAGACTTAGCCTATTAACTTTAGCCGAAACACCATATCTGTTCTTTGTTACTTTATCAATATATTTAGCTTATAAAGGCTTAAAAGAAGAAAAAATAAATTATGTTTTATTTGGAGGTATAGTAACAAGTATTGCTGGTGGCTTTAGATATGAAAGCTGGCTTCTTTCTATATTGTTAGCAATTATAATACTTTTAAAATTTTCGAAAAAGAATTTTCTCGTATTTTCAGTTACAGCATTTACCTTTCCTTGTATATGGCTAATTTCAAATTATATGGCCAGCGAAAATTTCTTGAATAGTTTTAATTGGGCAGTAATTGCAACAGAAACAAATAAAGTTGATTCTTTTGAAAGCTTATTAAGAAGAATTTGGTTTTATCCTTTATCACTTATTTTTGCATTTGGGCCAATTGCATTTTTTTATTTGATTAAAACTATAAAAAGCACATATAAAGATGATACTTTCAGAAAAGTAATTATTACTTATGGAATTGTTTTTTTACTAGTATTCATAATTTTTTTATTTAACACAATCAGAGGAAGCTTATTATTGCAACATCGTTTTACCATCACTTTATATTTGTTAAGCTTTCCTTTATTAGGTTTTTATTTTAAGGAATTAAATAAAAAGAAATTATATCTTGCTTTTATATTTGCTTTTACTGGCTTTGCTTTATCTTATGCATACAGTTCAAAAGGCACAAGACCCATTCCACGATTACTAAATAAAGATGCTGTAGAAATTAACAACATTGTTAGATCAAATTCCAACATAAATTCTGGATTAATTCTGGATTTTTGGAACTGGGAAAATACCTTTTGTATCGCATTTATGTCAAATATACCTAGATCAAATGTTACTTTTCTTGATAATAACAATGATTTAAATGAATTTTTAATTGAAACAAAAAGAATTATAACAAATTACCCCGAAGGTTATATTCTTATTTGTGAAAAGAGTCGGTTTAATATTGAAATACTTATACGGCATGATAGTTTGATTATAAAAAAAGAAAATATTTTTATTCCCGTTAAGCAAATTAAAAAATGCAATGGAGCAGTTTTATATAAATATAATAATA
>CAILUD010000148.1 GCA_903837285.1 uncultured Bacteroidota bacterium
AGGCATTGCAATTGTTGTAATTATCATTGTGCCATTTGTTATTGTTTCAATAAACAAAAAAATGAAAATAAAAAAAAGAACAGATGCATTTTTAACAAAAGCATTAAAACATAACTTAAATGTATCAGATTATGAATTGATGGATAATTTCTCAATTGGTTTAGACAAAGAGAATTTGAAGTTATTTTACATTAAAGGAAATGAGATTAATCCTGAAGAATTTGTAATAGATCTAACACTTTTAAATAAATGTTATTCATCAGATTCTTCAAGAAGTGTTAACACATCGGACAAGAGTATATCAGTTATTGATCGATTAGAACTTGTTTTAAAGTATAAGGAAACAACAAAAGCTGACACCATTATTGAGTTTTTTAATACAGACCATTTTCCTCATATAAATAACGAATTACAAATTATAGAAAAATGGGTACAACTTATTAAACCGTTATTAAAAATTAAATAATTTTAAAGAGCAGGGACAAAATGAATAATGGATTATTTTGTCCCGCTTTTTTTAATGAAATATTAATTACTCTTCATTTTTTTTAATGGTTTCTTTTTTATCATACCACCTTTTGCATCTTTTATAGAACTCATAATAATAAATGCCTCTTTATCGATTTTTTCTATCTCTGTTTTTAGCTTTGTTAATTCTAATCTTGTAATTACGGTATAAACAATATCTACATCTTTTAGTGCTTCACCACGTTTTGCAAAACCTTTTTGACCATTATAAACAGTACAACCCCTACCAAGTTTTTCAATAATTGTCAGTCTTATTTCGTTGCTGTAATCTGAAATAATTGAAACACCTAAATATTCTTCTATTCCATCAATTATAAAGTCGACTGTTTTGGATGCTACAAAATATGTTAAAATAGCGTACAATGCGATTTCTATTGATAATATTGCTGCAGCAAAAATGAAAATAAACACATTAAAAATTAAAATTATATCACCAATTGTGAGGCTTGTTTTTTTATTCAAAAAAACAGCTAATATTTCAGTTCCATCAAGTACTGCTCCTCCTCTTATGGCTAATCCAACTCCCAACCCTATAAAAAATCCACCAAAAACAGCTATTAACAAATCATCTTGAGTAATTACAGGAAAAGGTACTGAATAAATAAGCAATGAAAGTAATAATACTGCAAATATGCTTTTAAATGCAAACGCTTTATTTATTGCTGAAAATCCCAGCAATAAAAACGGTATATTAAATAAGATAATTAATAAAGCTAATGAAATTCCACTAATTTCAGACACTAATAATGATATGCCTGTAACACCTCCATCAATATATGAATTGGGTAAAAGAAAACCTTTTAAGCCAACACATGCCGAAATAGCACCAAGTAAAATAAAAACAAAGTCTTTTAAAAAATTTTTAATCTCAATTCTTATAGAATCAATTTCTTTAAATTCTTCTGGTGTTAATGACTTTTTTTTAGTGCTCCTTATTGTAGAGTCAATAATAACATGCAAATATATTGGATTCATCTTATTTTAACTCTTTAATTACTTTTCCCTGACTTAATACAGCCACACTATAATGATTTTTTAAACTAATGGTTACAGATTCAACTAAAGGTTCGGTTACTAAGCTATCAGAAACCCATTCGATTAGGAAATTAGCGCCAATCCCACTTTTATCTCTATAAGGAACATAAAAATCTTTCGTTTCTAATGGTGCTAATTCTTGTACTTTACCTTCTAAAAAATCATGAACCATCCTGCCTTTTGTATCGAAATATTGCACCTTTTGTATTATCACTTTATTCGTGAAGTCAGTGTTATGAAAAGTCACAAAAGCACTCATGTCAAATTCGTAAGAATCAATATTCCGTGGGATATTTGAATATATTGGCATGTATAAAACCTGACCTTTAATTTGCTTTATGTTATCGTACTTTAGTTCGTAAGAATCCGGTTTAAAGTCAACAAGCTTTTCTTGTGAAAAGGTATCTACTTTTTCATTTTGTTTACAAGAAATAAATATTAGAATTGAAAATACTAAAATTAAATTTTTCATTTGTCTTTGATTTAAATAATTAATACGATTAGAAAACTACCCTCGAACTTTGTATTAATACAACTCTTATGAGAAATAATTAGCTTTTTTAAGCAAGTAATATTTCGGGTAAAATAAAGCTAACAGATTTCTGTTTTCCTTATTTGAAAAATCAAAGTCGCAGAATACAAAGGAGTTTCAAAAATAAAATTGGCGTAACATGTAATCTTGTAGTAATTAGGCAAAAAGATTTTAAAGTTTGAGAAACATCAAAAAAATCAGATAAAATTAATTTATCAATAAAATTCTTTTTTGACTTTACTATGATTCTTGTATACTTGTCAAAATGAAAACAAGAATTAATTACTGGTACATTTTCCGGATTATTCTTATAAATATTTTGAATTGATTTTTTAGAACTATAAATAATATTAGCATAAGAAAACTCTTTTGCA
>CAILUD010000149.1 GCA_903837285.1 uncultured Bacteroidota bacterium
CACTTTATCTTATTTTATGAGTTTTCCATTATTAAATTTATAAATTACTTTCATTTTGTTAGCTAATTCTAAAGAGTGAGTTACTAATACTAAAGCAACATTTTGCTCTTTATTAATATTCGACAACAACTCACCTATTTGTTCAGCAGATTCCTGATCAAGTGAACCCGTGGGCTCATCAGCTAGAATAATTTCTGGTTGATTTATCAATGCTCTCACAACAGCAGTGCGCTGACATTCTCCGCCAGAAAGCTGTCCGGGATATTGTTTAATTTTATATTCTAATCCTATAGATTTTAATAATTCAAATGCTCTTATCTTAGCAGCTTCTTTATGTTTACTATCTTTTAAGATTAAAGTCGGCAAAAGAACATTCTCCAATAGATTTAATTGCGGTAACAAATGATGCAATTGAAAAACAAAACCAATTTTCTGATTTCGAATTTCTGCTAGTTTCTTGTCATTAAATTTAGAAATATCATCATTATCAATCTTTATTACACCAGAAGTTGCTTTATCTAATGTTCCAAGAATATTTAACAATGTACTTTTACCGCAACCTGATGGTCCAACAATAGCGATAGAATCGCCAGAATTAATTTTCAATGAAATATTATCAAGCACCTTATTCTGTGATGAAGATGTGTTATTTTGATAACTTTTATAGATATTTTCTAATTCAATAATCATATTTTTCTTGTTTCTATATTATGCAAGCCCTACAGGCTTGGGTACAACTTATTTTTCCACTTACAATAATGCAAGCTCTATGAGCTTGGGTCACACATTTTATCTTTAACATAATTCAAGCCCTACAGGCTTGGGTTTTACATTTTATCTTTTTACTTTAACTCAAGTGCACAAGTTTTAGTTTTAACTTCACTTTCTTTTTACTATAATGCAAGTCCTACGGACTTGGGTAACACCTTATATCTTTACTATAATTCAAAAGTAAAGAACTTTGACTCACTTTCTTTTCTTAACAAAATTATAGTCCTACAGGATAAAATTCATTTTTTTTTATTTTTTTCAAACTATTTAGGTTTTTAGATTAAAATATTTTCAAACTACTATAATACAAAATAAAATTAATTTTCTTTTACAATTTTTAATGTAAGTAGGACATCTATTTTCATATAACAAATCACCAAACAATATTCAGATGCTCGTAGAGCATCCATTATTGTATCTAAAAACTCCAAACACCAATCTGATGCCTGTAGGGCATCCATATTTAGACATTATCAAAGAACTCAAATAAAAATCTATCATCGTATACTAAATCAAATTTTTTAAGTAAATCCAAATACTCCTCTCTAAATGGTCTTTTTTGATGATGCTCTTTCTGATTTAAAATGTAATTATAAACATTTTCTACATGTGATTTACTATAAGAAAAAGCACCATAACCTTCCTGCCATTGAAATTTTCCATTAACCAGTTTTTTATCATTAATAAAAAGTGAACTACTTCTTTTCAAGTCGGATACAACATCTGAAATAGAAACTGTTGGATTAATACCTAAAAAAACATGTACATGATCTAGGTATCCGTTTACTATAATGGTTTTATGTTTTTTATTTGTTAGCAAACCACTCATATAACTGAATACCTCATTTCTGACAGGTTCTGTCAACAAGCATTCTCTATATTTTACAGCAAAAACAAGTTGTGTGTATAACTGTGTATAAACTCCAGGTTTCATTGTTTTCTTTATGAAAGCCCTACAGGCTTTATTATTTCTTTTTTTTTCTCTTTTCTTACTATAATGCAAGCCCTACTGGCTTGAATTATAACTTTTTTTACTTATAATAATACAAATATAATATTTCCTGATTACTTATTAATATTAAAGTTAATCACATTTTCATAAATATCAACTAACTGCTTTGTTGAAACCTTTAAATTAAATTTCTCTTCAACAGCTTTTCTACCATTAAGACTCATCTGATTTAATTTTGTTTGATCAGACAATACTTCTGCAAGTTTTTCTGCAAGTGCAATTGAAGTATTTGGGTTATAAATTGCACCAGCTTTAGATATTTCAACAATTTCAGGAAAAGCAGCCAAATCAGGTTGCACTATAGGAATTCCAGAGGCTAATGATTCAAGCTGATATAAACCAAATGCTTCACCATTTAATACTGGAACTGACAAAATTGTAATTTTCTTGAAAAATTCAGCTAATACTGAAGTTCTGAAATCTTCAATAAATTCAACATATTGCAAAACATTATTCTTCTCTAATTTCTTAATTTGTTTTTCAATAAATTTATTATCATCAGAAGTTTTACCACCAGTTAAAATTAGTTTAAGGCTTGAAAATTCAGGTTTTGCTTTAAGAATTAAAAAAGCATCAATTAATATTTCAAACCCATTTTCTTCGTTCATTCTTGACAAATACCCGATAGCCTGAGGATTATGAGCTGGAGATTGAACTGTATATACTTCTGGATTGACTCCCAAATGAATTACATGTAATTTTTCTTCTTCAATTTGCATATTTTTCTGCATTATGTTTTTAAAGAAATCACTTACGGCAATAAATGCATCTACATCTTTTGCTTTTTCGCTCATTAACTGCCATAACTTTGGTTTGTATTGTTCTTGCATTGCATTAATCCAGACATCTTCATCCTGCAACGAACAAAATACAGGGACATTCAATTCTTCTTTAATTTTAGCAGCAAGTCCCATTAACAAAGCATTTGACAAGTGAACAACATCAGGTTTTTCGTGATGTTTCAGATAATAAATTAACTGATTTAATTCTTCAGTCTGAAAACCATCGGCACCTTTAAGCATCGAAATTGTCATTTCTTCTAGACCTTCAGCACGGGTTGAACCTGATTTTTTTGCTGCGTATTTTAAAATAAATGGAGAATTAAAGAATTTGTAAAGCCATTTTGGCATTTTGCGAAACAACTTAAAA